>JAGWJK010000281.1 GCA_028865845.1 Rhizobiaceae bacterium | reverse complement strand
GATCGACCTGAACAAGGCCGAGAAGGAAGCCTTCGAAAAGTCGGTCGCGGCCGTTGCCGGCCTCTGCGAAGCCTGCGCCACGATCGCGCCGTCGCTGAAGTAATTTCCGCGTTCCAACAGGGATAAGCCCATGAACATTCATGAATATCAGGCCAAAGCTCTTCTGAAGAGCTATGGTGCACCGGTCGCGGACGGCGTTGCCATCTTCACCGCCGACCAAGCCGAAGCTGCCGCAAAGCAGCTTCCGGGCCCGCTCTATGTCGTCAAGAGCCAGATCCATGCCGGCGGTCGCGGCAAGGGCAAGTTCAAGGAACTCGGCCCGGATGCCAAGGGCGGCGTTCGCCTCGCCAAGTCGATCGAAGACGTCGTGATCAACGCCAAGGAAATGCTCGGCCACACGCTGGTGACCAAGCAGACCGGCCCTGCCGGCAAGCAGGTCAACCGGCTGTACATCGAAGACGGCGCCGACATCGACCGCGAACTCTACCTCTCGATCCTCGTCGACCGCACCGTCGGCCAGGTTGCCTTCGTCGTTTCGACCGAAGGCGGCATGGACATCGAAACCGTCGCGCATGACACGCCGGAAAAGATCATCACCGTCGACATCGACCCGTCCGCCGGCGTCACAGCTGCCAATTCGGCTGCTCTTTCCGACGCGCTTGGCCTCGAAGGTGCTGCTCGTGAAGATGCCGCCAAGCTCTTTCCGATCCTCTACAAGGCCTTCGTTGAGAAGGACATGGCCCTCCTCGAAGTCAACCCGCTGATCGTCATGACCGACGGCCACCTGCGCGTCCTCGACGCCAAGGTTTCCTTCGACGGCAACGCGCTCTTCCGTCATGAAGACATCCGCGCGCTGCGCGACACGTCGGAAGAAGACGAGAAGGAAATCCAGGCGCACGAATACGATCTCGCCTACGTTGCCCTCGACGGCAACATCGGCTGCATGGTCAACGGCGCCGGTCTCGCCATGGCGACCATGGACATCATCAAGCTCTACGGCGCTGAGCCGGCGAACTTCCTCGATGTCGGCGGCGGCGCTTCCAAGGAGAAGGTCACCGCAGCGTTCAAGATCATCACCGCCGACCCGGCTGTCCAGGGTATCCTGGTCAACATCTTCGGCGGCATCATGAAGTGCGACGTCATCGCCGAAGGCGTGCTCGCCGCCGTGAAGGAAGTCGGTCTGAAGGTTCCGCTCGTCGTTCGCCTCGAAGGCACCAATGTCGAGCTCGGCAAGAAGATCATCAACGAATCCGGTCTCAATGTCATCTCGGCCGATGACCTGGACGATGCCGCCCAGAAGATCGTCAAGGCAGTCAAGGGAGCCTGAGGCAAGATGTCGATCCTCATCAACAAAGACACCAAGGTTCTGGTTCAGGGCCTGACCGGCAAGACCGGTACCTTCCACACCGAACAGGCGCTTGCCTATCACGGCACCAAGATGGTCGGCGGTATCCACCCCTCCAAGGGCGGTGAAACCTGGACCGGCAAGGACGGCGAAAAGCTGCCGATCTTCAAGTCCGTCGCCGAAGGCAAGGACGCGACCGGCGCCAACGCTTCGGTCATCTACGTGCCGCCGGCAGGCGCTGCAGCCGCCATCCTCGAAGCGATCGACGCCGAGATCCCGCTGATCGTCTGCATCACGGAAGGCATTCCGGTTGCCGACATGGTCAAGGTCAAGGATCGCCTGATCAAGTCGAAGTCGCGCCTCATCGGGCCGAACTGCCCGGGTGTGCTCACCCCGAACGAATGCAAGATCGGCATCATGCCGGGCTCCATCTTCAAGAAGGGCTCCGTCGGCGTTCTCTCGCGTTCCGGCACACTGACCTACGAAGCCGTGTTCCAGACCTCCAACGAAGGCCTCGGCCAGACGACGGCTGTCGGTATCGGCGGCGACCCGGTCAAGGGCACCGAGTTCATCGACATCCTCGAAATGTTCCTCGCTGACGACGAAACCAAGTCGATCATCATGATCGGCGAAATCGGCGGCTCGGCAGAAGAAGATGCGGCTCAGTTCCTCAAGGACGAAGCCAAGAAGGGTCGCAAGAAGCCGATGGTCGGCTTCATCGCCGGCCGCACGGCACCTCCCGGCCGCACCATGGGCCATGCAGGCGCCGTGATCTCGGGCGGCAAGGGCGGCGCGGAAGACAAGATCGCTGCGATGGAATCGGCAGGCATCCGCGTGTCGCCGTCGCCGGCGCGTCTCGGCAAGACGCTGGTCGAAGTCCTGAAGGGCTGAACCGGAATACCTATATAAGACATAACCGGACAGGCGGACGGTACCCGTGCCCCCCGTCCGGTTCACAGGCTTAAGTGCAGGTGTGCGGTTTTCGGACCGCAGAGGAAATACGACAGCCGGATGTCGAAAAGCCGGCAGATGAAACTAGTCGGGAGGCGGACCGGAGCGTCCGCATATCACCATGGCAAGGCAAGAAGCCAACGAACAATTTCAGATCACTTCGTTCCTGGATGGCGCCAACGCTGCCTATATCGAGCAGCTGTATGCGCGCTATGAAGAGGACGCATCGTCGGTATCCGACGAATGGCGTTCGTTCTTCAAGGCGCTGGACGACAGTCCGGACGATGTGAAGAAGGCGGCCAAGGGTGCTTCCTGGCAGCGCAAGAACTGGCCGATCCCGGCCAATGGCGAGCTCGTTTCCGCACTCGACGGCAACTGGGGCATCGTCGAAAAGGTCATCGAGACCAAGGTGAAGGCCAAGGCCGAAGCCGCCGGCAAGCCGACCGATACCGCAGACGTCCTGCAGGCGACGCGTGATTCCGTCCGCGCCATCATGATGATCCGCGCCTACCGCATGCGCGGCCACCTGCATGCCAAGCTCGACCCGCTCGGCATTGCCGCTGCGATCGAAGATTACAAGGAGCTGTCGCCGGAGGCCTATGGCTTTACCGCCGCCGACTACGACCGCAAGATCTTCATCGACAACGTGCTTGGCCTCGAATACGCGACCCTGCGCGAGATGCTCGAAATCCTCGAGCGCACCTATTGCTCGACGCTCGGCGTCGAGTTCATGCACATCTCCAATCCGGAAGAAAAGGCCTGGATCCAGGAGCGCATCGAAGGCGTCGACAAGGGTGTCGCTTTCACGCCTGAGGGCAAGAAGGCCATCCTGCAGAAGGTCATCGAAGCCGAAGGCTACGAGCAGTTCCTCGACGTCAAGTTCAAGGGCACCAAGCGTTTCGGCCTCGACGGCGGTGAATCGCTGATCCCGGCGCTCGAACAGATCCTGAAGCGCGGCGGCCAGCTCGGCCTCAAGGAAGCCGTGTTCGGCATGGCCCACCGCGGCCGCCTCAACGTGCTCTCGCAGGTCATGGGCAAGCCGCACCGCGCCATCTTCCACGAGTTCAAGGGCGGCTCCTACGCGCCTGACGAAGTCGAAGGTTCGGGCGACGTCAAGTATCACCTCGGTGCATCCTCCGACCGTGATTTCGACGGCAACAAGATTCACGTTTCGTTGACTGCCAACCCGTCGCACCTCGAAATCGTCAACCCGGTGGTCATGGGCAAGGCGCGCGCCAAGCAGGACATGAGCGCCGTCGTCTGGGACGGCGACACCATCCCGCTTTCCGAGCGCTCCAAGGTCGTACCGCTTTTGATCCATGGTGATGCGGCTTTCGCCGGCCAGGGCGTGGTTGCCGAAATCCTCGGTCTTTCCGGCCTGCGCGGTCATCGCGTTGCCGGCACCATGCACGTCATCATCAACAACCAGATCGGCTTCACCACCAATCCGGCCTTCTCGCGTTCGTCGCCCTATCCGTCCGACGTCGCGAAGATGATCGAAGCGCCGATCTTCCACGTCAACGGCGACGATCCGGAAGCGGTGGTCTACGCAGCCAAGGTTGCGACCGAATTCCGCATGAAGTTCCACAAGCCTGTCGTGCTCGACATGTTCTGCTACCGTCGCTACGGCCACAATGAAGGCGACGAACCGTCCTTCACGCAGCCGAAGATGTACAAGGTCATCCGCGCCCATAAGAGCGTGCTGCAGATCTATTCGGAACGTCTGGTTGCCGAAGGTCATCTGACCGAGGGCGAAGTCGAGAAGATGAAGGCCGATTGGCGCGCGCATCTCGAGCAGGAGTTCGAGGCCGGCCAGCACTACAAGCCGAACAAGGCCGACTGGCTGGACGGTGAGTGGTCAGGTCTGCACACCGCCGACAATGCCGACGAGCAGCGTCGCGGCAAGACCGCCGTGCCGATGAAGACGCTGAAGGATATCGGTCGCAAGCTGTCGGAAATCCCCGCCGGCTTTAACGCGCACCGCACGATCCAGCGCTTCATGGAAAACCGCGCCAGCATGGTTCAGTCGGGCGAAGGCATCGACTGGGCAATGGCTGAAGCACTGGCGTTCGGCGCTCTCGTGACCGAGGGTCACAAGATCCGCCTCTCGGGCCAGGATTGCGAACGCGGCACCTTCTCGCAGCGTCACTCGGTTCTCTACGATCAGGAAACCGAAGAGCGCTACATCCCGCTCGCCAATCTGTCGCCGACGCAGGCGCGGTACGAAGTCATCAACTCGATGCTGTCCGAAGAGGCCGTTCTCGGATTCGAATACGGCTATTCGCTTGCCCGTCCGAACGCCCTGACCCTCTGGGAAGCGCAGTTCGGCGACTTCGCTAACGGTGCGCAGGTCATCTTCGACCAGTTCATCTCGTCGGGTGAACGCAAGTGGCTGCGCATGTCCGGCCTCGTCTGCCTGCTGCCGCATGGTTATGAAGGCCAGGGTCCGGAACACTCCTCGGCCCGTCTGGAACGTTATCTGCAGCTCTGCGCCGAAGACAACATGCAGGTCGCCAACGTCACGACACCGGCGAACTACTTCCACATCCTGCGCCGTCAGCTGAAGCGCGACTTCCGCAAGCCGCTGATACTGATGACGCCGAAGTCGCTGCTGCGGCACAAGCGTGCCGTGTCGACGCTGGCAGAGATGGCGGGCGAAAGCTCGTTCCACCGCCTGCTCTGGGACGATGCGGAAGTGATCAAGGATGGTCCGATCAAGCTGCAGAAGGACAACAAGATCCGTCGCGTCGTCATCTGCTCGGGCAAGGTCTATTACGATCTCCTGGAAGAGCGTGAGAAGCGCGGTATCGACGACATCTACCTGCTGCGTATCGAACAGCTCTATCCGTTCCCGGCCAAGGCGCTCATCAACGAGCTCAGCCGCTTCCGCAATGCGGAAATGGTCTGGTGCCAGGAAGAGCCGAAGAACATGGGCGCATGGTCCTTCATCGATCCGTATCTGGAGTGGGTGCTTGCCCATATCGATGCCAAGTACCAGCGTGTTCGCTATACCGGCCGTCCGGCCGCCGCCTCGCCGGCGACAGGCCTGATGTCCAAGCATCTGGCGCAGCTTGCAGCGTTCCTCGAGGACGCGCTCGGCGGCTAAGGAGTTGGCGCGGTGGCTTATTTTCATCTGAAATTAACGCCGCCGCGCCCGAGTTTTCCGCATGACGCCACAGGGGAGGAGATGGCCGCCATGCAACGACACGCCGCTTATTGGCGCGAACAGGCTGATGCCGGGACGGCCATTGTCGTCGGCCCGGTTTTTGCCGCCGGCGGTGCCTTTGGTATAGCTGTCATCGATGTGGAAGATGCCGGCGCCGCCAGGGCCCTCGCAGAGGCTGATCCCGTTTTAAGTGCCGGGCTTGGCTTCGATTTCGAAATCTCGCCAATGCCTTCGCTCATTCTCCGGCCATCCGCTGCCGGAACCGCTCTATAAACCTACAACGACTAAAATCAGGATCTGAACAATGGCCACTGAAATCCGCGTTCCCACCCTCGGCGAATCCGTCAGCGAGGCGACCGTCGGCACCTGGTTCAAGAAGGTCGGCGATGCCATCAAGGTCGATGAGCCGATTCTCGAGCTGGAAACCGACAAGGTGACAATCGAAGTCCCGGCACCCGTCGCCGGCACACTCTCTGAAATCGTCGCGCAGGCTGGCGAAACCGTCGGTCTCGGCGCATTGCTCGGCCAGATCACCGCAGGCGGCGCTGCTGCCGCTCCGGCGCCTGCGGCCGCTGCTGCTGCACCCGCTCCGGCCGCAGCCGCTCCGGTTGCCGCGCCGGTCGTTGCTGCTCCGGCTTCCTCCATGCCGCCGGCTCCTGCCGCCGCCAAGCTTCTTGCTGAAAACAATATTTCCGCCGATCAGGTCGATGGCAGCGGCAAGCGCGGCCAGGTCCTGAAGGGTGATGCGATTGCCGCAGTTGCCAAGGCTGC
>JAGWJK010000280.1 GCA_028865845.1 Rhizobiaceae bacterium | reverse complement strand
TATGTCTCGCCGTTCTTTCCCGCGAAGAAGCAGGGGACGGCGCTCGGCATCTTTGGCGCCGGCAATGTTGGAGCCGCCGTCACGAAGTTTGCTGCCCCATTCGTCCTCCTTGCCTGGGGTTGGCAGGCCGTCGCGGAGATCTGGGCGGTCGTCCTGGCGCTGATGGCCATCGTCTTCTGGTTCACGACGACGGATAATCCGGCCTTCCGGCTCCGCCGGCAGAGCGGGCGTGCGCCGAAGAGCCTGGCAAAGGAGTTCGCGCCCTTGAGAAATCTCCAGGTATGGCGCTTCTCGCTCTACTATTTCTTTGCCTTTGGCGGGTTCGTGGCCCTCTCGCTGTGGCTGCCACGCTATCTGGTCGGCGTCTACGGCTTCAATCTTGAGACAGCCGGCATGGTCGCCGCCGCCTATTCGATCCCCGGCAGCATCTTCCGCGCTTTCGGTGGTGCGGTCTCGGACAAGAAGGGTGCCCGCAGCGTCATGTATCTGATGTTTTCGGTTGCTGTGGCTGCCACGCTGGTGCTGTCCTTTCCAGCCGCGACTAACACCTCGATCGGAATTACCCCCGCTGTCTTCATCGTCGTGATCTTCGTGCTCGGTTTCGTCATGAGCCTCGGTAAAGCGGCCGTCTACAAGCACATCCCCGCCTACTATCCCGATAGCGTCGGTGCAGTCGGAGGCGTGGTCGGCATGATGGGAGGGCTTGGCGGCTTCGTCCTGCCCATCGCTTTCGGCTTCCTCAAGGACATGACTGGCTTGTGGTCCAGCTGCTTCCTGCTGCTCTTCGCCATCATCATCGTTTCGCTCGTCTGGATGCACTTGTCGGTCCGTCAAATTGAGCGCCGCAGCCTTTCCGCGCAATCCGTTGCCGCAACCTGAGCCGAGGATTTCAAACCATGACTGAGAAGCTCGTCATCATCGGCAATGGCATGGCGCCTGGCCGCATGCTGGAACACCTCTTCGAAAAGGCCCCCGGCGACTACCAGGTGACCATCTTCAACGCCGAGCCGCGCGTCAATTACGACCGCATCATGCTCTCGCCTGTCCTCTCGGGCGAAAAGGATTATGAACAGATCATCATTCACGGCGACGGCTGGTACATCAAGCACGGCATCATGCTCTACAAGGGCCATAGGATTGTCGCGATCGACCGGACGGCCAAGACCGTCACCTCGGACCATGGCGTCACCGAGAGCTACGACAGGCTGGTGATCGCCACCGGATCGGTGCCGTTCATCATCCCCGTGCCGGGCAAGGATCTGCCCGGCGTCATCACTTACCGCGACCTCGACGATGTGCAGGCGATGCTGCTCGCAGCCCAGTCGCGCGAGAAGGCTGTTGTCATCGGCGGCGGTCTGCTCGGTCTCGAAGCGGCCGCCGGCCTTGCCTCCCGTGGCATGGACGTCACCGTGCTGCACGTCATGCCGACGCTGATGGAGCGTCAGCTCGATCCTGCGGCCGGCTACCTCTTGCAGAAGGCCGTCGAGGAGCGCGGCATCAAGGTCATCTGCAAGGCCAACACCAAGGCGATCGTCGGCAAGGAAAAGGTTGAGGGCATCGAACTCGATGACGGCCGCATCATACCCGCCACGCTCGTCGTCATGGCCGTCGGCATCCGCCCGAATGTCGGCATCGCCAAAGACGCCGGCCTTGCCGTCAACCGCGGCATCGTCGTCGATGATGGCATGCAGACTTCGGACGGCAGCATCATGGCGCTTGGCGAATGTGCGGAAGTGGGCGGCATGGTCTATGGCCTCGTCGCACCGCTTTATGAAATGGCGCGTGTCGCTGCCTCGCATCTGTCTGGGGATCGCTCGGCCGTCTTCGTGCACTCGGATACGCCCACCAAGCTCAAAGTCACAGGCATCGACCTGTTCTCGCTCGGCGATTTCGCCGATGGCGATGACCGCGAGGAAATCGTGCTGCGCGACGCCTCGGCCGGCGTCTACAAGCGGCTCGTCCTCAAGGACAACAGGATCATCGGCACTGTTCTTTACGGTGAGACTGCCGACGGCGCCTGGTTTAACGACCTGAAGAAGAAGCAGACCGATATCGCCGAGATGCGCGAGACGCTGATCTTCGGTCAGGCCTATCAGGGAGGGTCGCCGCTGGACCCTATGGCGGCCGTTGCAGCCTTGCCGGATGACGCGGAAATCTGTGGCTGCAACGGCGTTTGCAAGGGCAAGATCACATCGACGATCACCGCGAAAGGCCTGACATCGCTAGACGATGTGCGCGCCCACACCAAAGCCTCCGCATCCTGCGGCTCGTGCACCGGCCTTGTCGAACAGCTCATGACGCTGACGCTGGGTGATAGCTACAACCCCGCTGTCGTCCAGCCGATGTGCACCTGCACCGAGCTTGGCCACGACGACGTTCGCCGCCTGATCAAGGCCAAGGGGCTGAAGACTATTCCGGCCGTCATGCAGGAGCTGGAATGGAAGACGTCCTGCGGCTGCGCAAAGTGCCGCCCGGCGCTCAACTACTACCTCGTCTGCGACTGGCCGGACGAATATGCCGATGACTACCAATCGCGCTTCATCAATGAACGCGTTCACGCCAACATCCAAAAGGACGGAACTTTCTCGGTCGTGCCGCGCATGTGGGGCGGCGTCACCTCTTCAAGCGAACTTCGCGCCATTGCTGATGTCGTAGACAAATTCGAAATTCCGATGGTGAAGGTGACGGGCGGCCAGCGCATCGACCTGCTCGGCATCGAAAAGGAAGATCTGCCCGCTGTCTGGGCCGATCTCGGAAAGGCCGGTTTCGTTTCTGGCCAGGCCTATGCCAAGGGCCTGCGCACCGTGAAGACCTGCGTCGGTTCGGACTGGTGCCGCTTCGGCACCCAGGATTCGACCGGCCTCGGCATCCGTATCGAGAAGTTCATGTGGGGTTCCTGGACGCCCGCCAAGCTGAAGATGGCGGTGTCAGGATGTCCGCGCAATTGCGCCGAGGCGACCTGCAAGGACATCGGCGTGATCTGCGTCGACAGCGGGTTTGAGATCCACTTTGCGGGTGCTGCAGGCCTCGACATCAAGGGCACGGAAGTTCTCGGTCTCGTCAGGACCGAGGACGAGGCGTTGGAGTATATCGTCGCGCTGACGCAGATGTACCGCGAGCAGGCCCGCTATCTCGAGCGCATCTACAAATGGGCAAAGCGCATCGGGCTCGATGAAATCCGGCGCCAGATCATGGGCGATGATGTCAAGCGCAAGGCCTACTACGACCGCTTCGTATTCTCCCAGACGTTTGCCCAGGTCGATCCCTGGTCTGAGCGCGTTTCCGGCAAGGACAAGCACGAATTCAAGCCGATGGCGACGATCGGCTACGCGCACGCGGCAGAATAAGGAGATGGATATGAACTGGATCGCAATCGGGGACATTTCCGAAATTCCACTGAGAGGCGCCCGCTGCGTGAAGACGCCTCGGGGCAAGATCGCCGTCTTCCGCACGGCCGAGAACGAGGTCTTCGCGATCGAAGATCACTGCCCCCACAAAGGCGGCCCACTCTCGCAGGGCATCGTCCACGCCAAGGCAGTGACCTGCCCGCTGCACAACTGGGTGATCTCGCTCGAAACCGGCAAGGCACTCGGAGCCGACAATGGCGAGGTGCGGACGATCCCTATCCGCAACGAGGATGGCGCCCTCTCCATCGCGGTGGAAAGCATGATGATGGCGGCCGAATGATGGAAAAGGAGACCAGGACGACCTGTCCCTATTGCGGTGTCGGCTGCGGCGTGATCGCCAAGGTCGACGGAGACGGCAAGGTGGCGGTCCGGGGCGATCCGGACCATCCCTCCAACTTCGGGCGGCTGTGCTCCAAGGGATCGGCTCTTGGCGAAACCGTCGATCTCGACGGACGGGTGCTCCATCCCGAAATTGCGGGACAGCGGGCCGGATGGGACGAAGCGCTTGATCTCGTGGCACAACGATTTTCGCAGACCATTACCGAAAATGGTCCCGATTCCGTCGCCTTCTATGTCTCCGGGCAATTGCTGACCGAAGACTATTACGTCGCCAACAAGCTGATGAAGGGCTTCATCGGCTCCGGCAACATCGACACCAATTCGCGCCTCTGCATGTCCTCATCCGTCGCCGGACATCGTCGGGCCTTTGGTTCTGATACCGTGCCTGGGACCTATGAAGACCTGGAACTCGCGGACCTGATCGTGCTTGCGGGCTCGAACCTCGCGTGGTGCCATCCGGTCCTATATCAACGGCTTGCGGCGGCAAAGGCCGCGCGCCCATCGATGAAAGTTGTCGTCATCGATCCCCGCCGCACGGTGACCGCCGATATCGCGGACTTGCACCTGCCGATCCGCCCTGATGGCGACGTCGCGCTTTTTTCGGGATTGTTTGCGCATCTGATCGCCGAGAATGTGGTCGACCAGAATTACATTGCCGAGCACACAAGCGGCTTTGCGGACGCCTTTGCGGTATCCGGATCGCTTTCCTTCAGCGTTCTCTTGGAGCTGACCGGCTTGCCGGCCATGCAGCTACGGGAATTCTATCGCCTCTTTGCCACGACGGAGCGGGTGGTCACCTGTTACAGCCAGGGCGTCAACCAATCCACATCGGGGACCGACAAGGTCAACGCCATCATCAATTGCCATCTTGCCACTGGTCGCATCGGCCGGCCCGGCATGGGGCCATTCTCTCTGACGGGCCAGCCGAACGCCATGGGCGGTCGCGAGGTCGGCGGGCTTGCCAACATGCTTGCCGCTCACATGGACATCGAAAACGCCGCGGATCGCGATCGAGTCCAGCGCTTCTGGCGATCGCCTTCCATCGCCGCAAAGCCTGGCCTGAAGGCCGTGGATATGTTTCGGGCGGTGGCCGATGGCCGCATCAAGGCGCTCTGGATCATGGCAACCAACCCTGTCGTCTCCATGCCCGACGCCGATGCGGTCGAGGCCGCCATCAAAGCCTGTCCGTTCGTGGTCGTCTCCGATGTGCTGAAGAACACCGACACCGTGCGGCACGCCCATGTCCTGTTGCCCTCGATCGGTTGGGGTGAGAAGGACGGCACTGTCACCAATTCCGAACGGCGGATCTCGCGCCAGCGCGCCTTCCTCAAAACGCCGGGGGAGGCGAGGGCGGACTGGTGGCAGCTTGCCGAAGTCGGGAAACGAATGGGCTCCTCCGCTGCCTTCGATTTTGCCTCCGGTGCGGAGATATTCGCCGAGCACGCGACACTGTCCGCCTTCGAGAACAACGGCGATCGTGATTTCGACATCGGTGCTCATGCAGATATCGATCAAAGCAGCTACGACGAATTGCAGCCCTTCCAGTGGCCGCAGCCTTCCGATGGCGGCGCAATGGCGACCCGCTTCTTTGCCAAGGGCGGCTTCTACCACGATGACGGCAAAGCGCGCTTCATCGCGATCAAACCGACCGTCTCGGATCGCACCGATGCCAACTATCCCTTCACGCTGAACACCGGCCGTATTCGCGACCAGTGGCATACGATGACGCGCACCGGCAAAAGCGCACGCCTTTCCTCCCATATCGCCGAACCCTTTACAGAGCTGCATCCACGCGATGCCATCGAAATTGGCGTCGGCAATGCCGGCCTCGTCGAGATTGAAAGCCCGCATGGCAAGGCCATTGTTCGCGCCCTGATTACGGAGCGACAGGCGCGCGGCAGCATTTTCGTGCCGATGCACTGGAACGACCAGTTCGCGGCGAGAGCGCGTATCGATACCGTCGTCGCGCCGGTGACGGACCCGATCTCAGGCCAGCCCGCCTCGAAAAACGTTGCGGTTGCCGCACGTCCTTTCAAGGCAGCGCGCTATGGCTTTGCCGTCTCTGCAGCCAAGCCGGATCAACTCGATGCACCCTATTGGTCTCTGGCGAAGGCAGAGGGTGGCTGGCGCGTGGAGCTGGCCTTCGACCACTCCGCGGAGGATTGGGTCAGATGGTGCCGCGGCACCTTTTCGATCCCCGAGGACATCGAACCACTTGGTTATGCCGACGAACGAGCCGGCGATCTGAGATTGGCCTTCTTCGACGAAACCCGGCTGCTTGCTGCGCTGTTCCTCGCCCGCGAACCAGTGGCCGTTGCCCGCAACTGGGCGATCTCTCAGCTAAACGCCGAACATGAAAATCTGCGCAAACGCTTCGCACTGGTCGCCGGCCGACCGGGTGCGGATCAGGCTGACCCCGGCGCAACCGTCTGTTCCTGCTTCGGCGTCGGCGTCCACGAGATCGGCGCCGCTGTCGGCGCAGGCTGTCACA
>JAGWJK010000279.1 GCA_028865845.1 Rhizobiaceae bacterium | reverse complement strand
GGTCTGGAACTGGCGCTGGCCCGGTGCATGATCCATCAGCGAGACCAGACGGACATAGGGATCCTTCTCGAAATCGTGGAAGTGATCGAGCACGTTGTCGGAGGAGACTTCGCAGCGCAGGTGAATGAGATGGTCGGCGCGCAGGCGATCTGCACGCTGTGCCGCCTGGATGGCATCGGCCATGTCGCGCATCTCGCCCTTTTCGAAGCCGCCGTCCTCGTCCGAGCCCATACGCAGGCAGTCGAAGACGGTGGTGATGCCCGAGGTGACGATCTGGGCGTCATGCGCCTGGATTGCCGCAGTCTTGTTCCAGCGAACGCCCGGGCGGGGCGAATAGTGCGATTCCAGATGGTCCGTGTGCAGCTCGACCAGACCGGGGATCAGGTAATCGCCTTCGAAATCCTCGCCCACGGCCGAATTGCCTTCGGACACATCCGCGATCACGCCATCGCGGATCAAGACCGAGCCCGGGAGTACCCGGTCTTCAAGGACGATGCGGGCGTTGGAAAGGACGGTTTCTTTGGTCATGTCAGGTCTTTCAGCTTTGGGCGCCGGCGAGCGGCAGCCAGGAACGGATGATGAAGGGTGCGCCCCGCTCTTCCTCGACGAAGACGGCAAGGCCGGAAATTTCGAGCGGCTTGCCGGTGTGAGAGGCAAACCGGTCGCGTAGCAGAGCGCCGATACCGGCTTGTTGCTCCGCAGGGACCCTGCCTGTCAATGTCATATGGAAACGGAATTCGTCAAAGACGTAAGGATAGCCCCAGCGCAGCAGGTTGGCGCGTTCCTGCTCGGTCAGTCCTTCCGGCTTGCGCCTGGCGATATCGGCTTCGGAAAGAGCGGCGCGGAACGGCTCGAAGGTTTTGACCACACGGCCGGCGAACTCCTGCAGCGGCTGGTGGACGGCGGCCGGAACCAGCGCGAAGAAATGGCCGAGCTGGCCAAGGACGAGTTCGGGGATGGCAAAGGCCGGCGTGCGCGCCGCGAAATCCGCGGCCACATCCAGGAGATCGCGCTCGGTGACCGAAGACGCCAGCTCGAAGGGCGCCTTGAGCGTGGCGTGGAAACCGTAGCGGCGTGGCTCGGCCGTCACCTCATGCTGGGCATCCGCGCTGGGCGTACCGACACCGGTCGCCGGAAGAATCTCGTTTGAAAAGGCGTCGCGGCCGAGCCAGCGAGCGGCAAGCTCGTTGAGAGGATCGGCTTCGGGCGGCGTAAAATAGAGAGCGTAGCGCAAGGCATTGTCCTTGGAAAAATCGGCTGCGCGAAACACTGTTGGGTGATTTGGCGGCAGACCGCAAGTGGAGCGAGGCGAGGCCCTCTCGAATCCGGCTAATCCCGATCCGACCGGTCCCAAATCGCCCGCGCCTGCGCTAACGGATTCCCATGACAGAATGATGATGTGTCCGGCAGATTTTCCGTTTTCCCTTCCCGCAGCAGCAGAAGGGAAAATTCCTTATCGGTTCCGCGTTCCCATCAACCGCGAACGCAAGGCGTTAGATGCCATGTCGAACAGAAAGACGACGATCAGGATCAACAGCACCATGTAGGCCACGTTTTCCCAATTGGCGTTGGTGCGCATGGCTTCCCAGAGCTTCAGGCCGATACCGCCGGCGCCGACGGCGCCGATGATCGTCGCGCCGCGCACGTTGGATTCCCACTGGTAGAGCGTCTGGCTGACGATCACGGGCACGATCTGCGGCATGATGCCGTAGCGATGCACCAGCACCGTCGAGGATCCCGTGGATTTGATGCCCTCGCGCGGCTTGTTGTCGATGTTCTCCAGGCCTTCGGAATAAAGCTTGCCGAGCGTGCCTGCCTCGGTGAGGAAGATCGCGCCGCTACCGGCAAGCGGACCGGGGCCGAAGGCGCGGGTCAGGAACAACGCCCAGATCAGCATATCGACCGAACGCAGGAAGTCGAAGAAGCGCTTCAATATCTGGTTCACCAGCCGGTTCGGCGTGATGTTGCGAGCCGCGAGGAACGACATCGGAAAGGCGGCAAGTGCACCGAGCAGCGTGCCGAGGAAGGCCATGACGATGGTCTGGAACAGCTTGGTCAGCACGTCGCCATGTTGCCAGGCCGTATTGTTCCAGAAATTGTCGAAGGCGAGCGCCAGGTTGGACTCATCCGGCTTCAACCGCGGGCCGGCGACGATCAGGCTGACGACCTCGGTCGCCGGCTTGTCGAAGAAGGGCGACTGCGTGTCGAAGATGAAATTGGCCCAGCCGAGGAAGCGTTTGCGAATCTTGACGCGGTCCGTGGAGATGCTGACATCGCCGGCAAAACCGAGATTGGCAAGAATGTTGTCGTCGTAGACGGTCATCCAGGATGGTGCGTCCATGCCGATGACCTTCGGCGAATCGCCGGAAATGTCGATCGGAACGGTCACGCCATGGGCGGTAACGATGGCCTGGGTCTTGTTGATGGTGACTGCGCGGCCCGTGCCGCTGACCGATACGGTCACGCTGCCGTCGGCATTGTTGGTCACCCAGTCCGGATGCGGATCGTCGCCGAGCGGCGAGAAGCGCGGATATTTGACGCTGATCTTGTCGCCAGAGACGCGGAATTCCGGCTGGACGTCGTAGCTGATCCATTCGCTGAGATAGATGCCCACACGTTCCCAGTGTGCCTCGGCCACCAGCTTCGGCAGGTCGAAGAACCAGACGGCGTAGAAGCCGTAGAGGATGATGCCGATGGCGATCATCAGTCCGCCGAAGCGCTGGCGGAACGATCGATGAAGGATGTCCGGATAGCGAGCTTCGATCTCGTGCATGCGGCTGGCGTCAATGACCGACATGATGACCTCAATGCTGGAGAAGGAAGGCGTGCTCGCCAACGAGGCGGCGGCGCAGCCATGCGGAGAACTGGTCGACGGCGACGATCGTCACGAAGAGCAGGAGCACAAGGGCAAGCGTCTTGGCGCCGAACCCGCGCGAGATCGAAAGCTTGAGCTCCTCGCCGATACCGCCGCCACCGACGGCGCCGATGATGGTGGAGGCGCGGACGTTGATTTCGAGGCGCAGCAGCGCATAGGAGGCGAAGTTCGGCAGTACCTGCGGCAGGGCGGCGAAGCGAACGCGCTCCGACCAGCTGGCGCCGACGGCCCGCATGCCTTCATCCGGCTTCATGTCGATGTTTTCGACGACTTCGTAGAAGAGCTTACCGAGTGCGCCGATCGTGTGCAGCCCCACGGCAATGATCGCCGCGACAGGGCCGATCGACAGGATGGCAGAGAACAGGCCGGCGATGACGATTTCCGGAAAGGCGCGCAGCAGCTCCATGAAGCGCTTGACGACAAGCCTGACCGGGTTGGACGGCGAGATGTTGCGCGCCGCAAGGAAACACAGCGGCGTTGCCACCAAGAAGCCGATGATGGTCGAGACCAGCGCCACGTTGATGGTGATGATCATCAGCTCGAAATATTCGGGGATATAGAAATCGCCCCAGATGTAGACGCGGCCGAGCGGGAAGTTGAATTCCTCGCCACCGACGCCGTTGGCGCCATTCGGGCTCGGCAGGTCGAACAGCGCACGGTAGACGTCGTTCCAATCCTTGGGGATCAACCAGCTCAGGAAGTCGAACAGATGCGGCAGGCGGTCGAAGAAATGGCCGGCATTGCTCTCGTCGGCAAAGCGCACAGAGCTGACGAAGGCGACGAGCAGGATCAGCAGACCGATGCCGGTATAGAGACGGCGGCGGGCCACCATCTTGCTCCAGGCGCTGTCGATATCCTTCGAGCTCTGCGATTGCAGAGCGTTGTGCATCTGTGACTGGCTGTCGACGATCGTCATCTAGGTCTCACCCGATCATAGGAAAAGGGCGGCCGTTGCCGGCCGCCCCGAAGTCAGAAAGCGGATCAGCCGCCGATAGCAGCCTTACGAACGTCGATAACGGCGTTGTAGAAGTCCGGGGTAACCTTGACGTAACCCTTGAAGTCGCCGCCTTCGATGGCAGCGAAGCACTTGGCGTCGGTGGTCGGGAGCTTCATGAAGAAGTCCGTGAGCTTAGCCTGCCACTCGTTGCCGAGAGCGTTGCGAACGACGAGCGGGCCGTTCGGGATCAGCGGCGAACGCCATACTTCGACCAGCTTGTTCGGGTCGACTGCGCCCTTGTCGACTTCCTTGCGGAAGGTACCGGAGGTGAAGCCATCCTTGAAATCGCCGAGGCCCGAGGAGTCGTCGACAGCAACGTCGACCTTGCCGTCATAAGCAGCGAGAAGGTTGTTCTCGTGGCCGCCGTTGAACTGGGTCGAAGCGAAGAACTTGTCGTTCGGCATGCCGGTGGTCTTCGGGATCTGCGTCAGCGGGACGAGGTAGCCCGAGGTGGAGTCCGGATCGGCGTAGCCGAGCTTCTTGCCCTTGGCGTCCATGATCGTCTTGATGCCGGAGGACTTCAGAGCGAGGCCGATCGAGTAGTAGCCGGTCGAGCCGTCGGTCTGCTGCGTCGTCAGGATCGGGGTAACGGCCTTCGGGTCCTTGATGGCGACGGCTGCATAGCCGGAAGCGCCGAGTTCTGCGAAGTCGAGCGTGCCGCCGAGCAGGCCCTGGATAACGCCGTCATAGTCGGCGGCCGGGAACAGCGAAACCTTTTCGAAACCGAAGGTTTCCTTCAGGTGGTCGGAGAGGCAAGCGTAGTTGCGCAGGCGGTCGGCTTCGTTTTCGCCACCGAGAATACCAACGCGGAATTCCTTGATGTCCTGAGCGGCAGCACCGCCGGCGAGCGCGAGAAGCGCCGTGGCAGCGAGAAGGGTCTTCTTCAACATGGGTTCGTCTCCTGATTAACCGGTGTGTCCCCGGAATGTCTTCGGTCTAGAAGAAATGCGCCCTTGACGCGGGCCTTCGATCGCGGCTGGTTCCCTCAAAGGCCAGCCAGTGCCAGCGGTTGCGGGCCGGCAGATTCGTTTGCCGCGGCTTGCGCGGACGGATCGGAAAGATTGATTGCCGTCGAGGTCATGGTTTCGTCGACGCCGGCGCCATCCTTGTCGGTGCCGTAGATTTCCTTGACGGCGTCGGCCGTCAGTTCGGACGGCTTGCCGTCGAATACGACGCGGCCGGCGGCCATGCCGACGATGCGTTCGCAATAGTTGCGAGCCGTATCGAGCGTGTGCAGGTTGGTGATAACGGTAATGCCTTCGCGCTCGTTGATGTCGCGCAGCGCGTCCATGACGATCTTGGCGTTCAGCGGATCGAGCGAGGCGATCGGCTCGTCGGCAAGCATCATCTTCGGCTGCTGCATCAGGGCGCGGCAGATGGCGACACGCTGCTGCTGGCCACCCGACAGGGTGCCGGCCATCTGCAAGGCCGTCTGTTCGATGCCGAGGCGCTCCAGTGCGGCAATCGCCTGGATGCGCTCTTCGCGGCTGAAGATGGAGAGCAGGCTGAGCGTGGTCGAGCGCTGGTTCAGGCGGCCGAGCATGACGTTGGTGAGAACATCGAGGCGCGGAACCAGGTTGAACTGCTGGAAGATCATGGCGCAATCACGCTGCCAGCTGCGCAGTGCCCGGCCGCGGAGCGCCGAGACCTCGGTGCCGGCAAAATGGATCGAACCGGACGTCGGATCGGCAAGGCGGTTGATCATGCGCAGAAGCGTCGACTTGCCGGCGCCGGAGCGGCCGATGACGCCGACCATCTGGCCCTGCGGAATGTCCAGCGTCACGGAATCGACTGCGAGCTTGTTTCCAAAACGGCGGGAGACATTCTTCAGCTCGAACATGAGGCTTTCCCTTTTGCGGCTGTCCGGATCGCTGCAGATGCCCGATCGGCGCCGCGGATCCTGATTGGCAAACGCATAGCCTGCTAAGCTTTCCACGAAAACTCAGGCCCATGCGCTGAACATGTGCAACGCATTAGCGCCGCTTCATGAAGCTCAGATGTCAGATTTGTGTAACTGCTGTTACAATTCCCCGCTGTCCGCGCCCTGCCGTAAAGGCAAAGCAAAAGCCCGAAAACCTGGGCTGGTTTTCGGGCTTTTGAGCGATTTCGAACTGTCGGTATAGCTATATCAGGCGGCGTAGCGGTCCAGGAATTCCTCGGCAGACAAGGCCCGGAAATCGGCAAGTGCAGTGCGCAGGGTGGCGTGGTCCCAGTCCCACCAGGCGAGCTTGTCCATGCGCTCGCCGATCGAAGCCGTGAAGCGTTCGCGGATCAGCTTCGCCGGCACGCCACCGACGATCGTGTAGGGGGCGACATCCTTCGAGACGACCGCACCGGCGCCGATGACGGCGCCATTGCCGACCGTCACA
>JAGWJK010000278.1 GCA_028865845.1 Rhizobiaceae bacterium | reverse complement strand
ACGCGCCCGACAAACTCGGCGAATTTACGGCGAAAGACAAGGTCATCCGCATCGACAAATCGGGTGTCGTTGGTCCCCGCAAGGAAGACGAGTACCAAATTGATTCGCGGGACACGCTCGATAACATGTATCTACGTTATCTGCGTGAGCACATCATCTTGAGCGAGTTTTCGCCGGACTTGGATCTATTTTTAGATTTTAGGCAGGATCCAAGCTCTGCTGAAAAAATTTTGTTAAAAGACGGCAATTTGGTACGAGGCACAATCCTCGGGTCGCACTGGGTGGTCGACTCAGACAAATACGCCGAGTATCTTCGCTGGAAGAACGAGAACAGTCATCTCGATTTCTACAAGATGAACAAGCCAAGCGAGTACACGCAAAGATGTACTTGGGGCAACTCGGGCATCCATGCGGTGGATATGGAGACATATGGCTTCTTCAAAGCCATCGATTTCTTGAACAAAACGCGCCGCGTCAAGGTGCCTGGTTTTGCCATCAGAGGGATAAGCGACTACGCAGCCGGCAAATCCAACCTTGACGTAACGTCGGACGGATCCCACCGGGCGAAGGCGGTAACGAATGCGATGCTCGTGACCATTGAATTCTTGCGGTTCTTCGCGCAGCAATCCAATTTGCAAGGCCAGGTGCGGAACGCTCGCTGACCGCGTGATCTGCAAGCACCGGGAGTCTCGGCAGACTAGGGTGCGCATGCCACTCGCTGATGTAGTTGTAGTCGGCGTATATGAGTTGAATTCACAGCTCTAAGTCGGCTCCGACGGAAATAAGCATGTCCTCTTCGGTTCTGTGGCTAGCATTTGGATGCAAAAAGGCAGCGTAGTCACGGAGCCATGTTGCTCCATCTCGGCGAAAATTCCGAAATCGAGCTGATTTTAAAGGCGCCCACGATCCCAGAAGTAGACCGATCGAACCATTTATTGGATCGATCGCGCTGTGTCGACAAAGGTACTCTCCCGCGCGAATTTGAAGGCACCGGCACCGGCACGAATCCCCGCCGGATCGATCGTTTCGTGATCGGCAGTGGTCCGTAACGGCTTGTCGCTGATGGATTCGACGGTGAAGTAACACTCTGCTGCAATTATAGCGTTTATGGTTGACGGGGGTTCGGCAAAAACTCGGACACCATGATCTTCGCGCGCATCCGTCATATCAAAATGGCATATCTGAAAGCAAAGCCCGAAACCTAGTAATAGCTTTCTCCGATGGTAATTTCTTTCTTGCGACGGGAAATCAATACGAGGTCGCGAAAAGTCAAATTTGCAATCGCCGGCGCATGACGGCGCAGCAGTTTCGGGCGAACAGCGCGCGATCTGCTGGCATGGAGGAATCGATGGGATCATCGCGTAATTGGAAAGTATCGTTGGCTGGAGAGTGCATGGTATGTCGACCATTCCATATGCACGACGAACCGGAGTTTCTGAAAGTCGGAGAACTTCTTCGTGACGCCGACGTCACTTATGGCCACCTAGAGATGAATTTTGCGGATTACGAGGAACTGAAGTGGCCGGCGCGCGGGCAAGGCATCGGCAGTTTCATGATGTCCGATCCGGAGATTGCAAAGGATCTTAAGTCGATGGGCTTCGACATTATGTCGACGGCGCACAACCACAGTTTCGACTTCGGTGCAGAAGGCCTGCTCGCGACGAAGAGGCATATGAAGGCAGCCGGCATCGCCACCGCCGGCACCGGCGCCGATCTGGAGCTTGCCAGCGAGCCGGGTTACGTCGAGAAGAAGAACGGACGCGTAGCCTTGGTCTCCACCAGCTCTGGAAATCAGCACTTCATGTGGGCGGGCCAGCCGAAAGGCGCCCTAAAGGGGCGTCCGGGCGTCAATCCGCTTCGTCTGAATTTCGAGTTCATGGTGGACGAAGAGACTGCGAAGAACCTGAGGGACTTCGCGAAGAGACTGAACATTGCCAAGGCGCCGAAGCACGGCCGCGACGGCTCGTTCGGCATTCAGATTCCGGGCGCTCAGCAGTGGGGGGATCCGGATTCCTTCTTCGTCGGCGATCATTGCGAGATCATAAGCCGCTGCAACAAGCGCGACCTTGAGCGGAACCTTCGTTCTATTCACGAGGCAAAGTCGATGGCCGATCTCGTCATCGTCGCCCATCACTTCAGCGTGTCCGATGGCCCTCGCGGCGACCTTCCGCCGCAATTCGTGCAGCAGTTCGCCCACGCGGCGATCGATGGCGGCGCCGACATTTATGTCGGGCACGGCTGGCACCGGACGCTCGGCGTAGAAATCTACAAGGGTAAGCCGATTATATACGGCATCGGAAACTTCTTCGCGCAGTCCGAGTTCATCCAGCGCATCCCCTACGACAGCTATGAAGCATGGGGACATGACGTTGACCGCCTGGGAACACTCACTCCGGCTGCTCACCCGCTTCATCCGGGTCTCGATACTCCGTCGGATACCTGGTGGAATTCGGCGATCATCCAGCTTGAAATGGACGATCATCAAGTCAAGCGCGTTCTGTTTCATCCCGTCGAGATGGGACGCGACGCGACGTCAAGCGCAAATCAGACGCGCCGAACGGGAAACGCCGATCATCCCTTCACTGAGGGTCGTCCGCTCATCGCGAAGGGCGACGACGCAAACCGGATCCTCGATCGTTATCGCCGTCTTTCCGAGCCATTCGGAACGAAGATCTCGGTCGACAATGGTGTTGGCGTGATCGACCTGCGATAATTTTAAGTGCTTCGGCTCGTGGCGTCGGCGTCGTCGCCACGGGCTTATTCGCCAAGCGGGGGGCAGGCGAACATCGGAAGTTCCAGGGAGGAAGAAGTGCAGACTGCCAAAGCCATCGGCGACGGGCTGAATCCGTCTCCGGACGCCAAGCCCTTGCTGGCGGTCCGTGATCTCAAGGTCAGTTTTCCCGGTCCCTCCGGGCCGGTCGAAATCGTTCGAGGTCTCAGCTACGCGATCAAACGTGGCGAAACGCTTGGCATTGTTGGCGAAAGCGGCTGCGGCAAGACAATGACATCTCTCTGCCTGCTGGGTCTCGTTTCCGGCGGCTCAGTCGGGGGATCCCTCTCGCTCGACGGGAGAGAGCTTTCGTCGATGTCGCAGCGTCAGTGGCAGGACGTACGAGGAAGGGAGATCGCTATGATCTTCCAGGAGCCGATGACGGCCATGAACCCGGTCATGCCCGTCGGAAGGCAGATTGCCGAAGTCCTCGTCAAGCACGATGGGCTTGCGCACGTCGCAGCCCGGAAACGCGCGATCGAGCTGATTGCGTCCGTCGGCATTCCGTCGCCGGACAAGCGCGCCGACGACTATCCACACCAGCTCTCAGGTGGCATGCGCCAGCGCGCGATGATCGCGATGGCTCTGGCCTGTCGGCCGAAGCTGCTGATTGCCGATGAGCCGACCACTGCACTTGACGTCACAATCCAGGCGCAGATCCTCGACCTCATGCTCACGCTTCAGGAAGAGGCGGACATGGCCATTCAGTTCATCAGTCACAATCTCGCCGTGGTATCGGAGATCGCTCATTCGATCATGGTCATGTACGCTGGCAAAGCGGTGGAATACGCGCCAGCCGACAAGCTGTTCCATGAACCGCTACATCCCTACACTCAAGGGCTGATCGCAACGATTCCGGATCCGGATAAGCGAGTGGATCGTCTTTTCGTGATTCCCGGTCGCGTATCGTCTGACGCGACCGCCGGATGTCGGTTTGCGGCTCGCTGTCCGCGCGCCGACGCGCATTGCCGGCAGATTGAACCGCAGCTTGTCGAGGTCGCGCCCGGCCACCACGTCGCATGCCTTAAGGTGGGACAATGACCGAGCTTCTCAGACTCGACCGAATTGCAGTCGACATTCCTGTCGGCGGCGGATTCCTTAAACCCAAGATGTGGCTTCAGGCCATCAACGACGTCAGCCTGTCGGTCGCGCGCGGCGAAACACTTTCTTTGGTTGGTGAAAGCGGCAGTGGCAAGAGCACACTTGGCAACGTTATCGCAGGCTTGCGAAAGCAGACCTCCGGCGAGGTTGAGTTCTCCAGCGGATGCCGGCCGAGCGCGGGACGTCCATCGATCCAAATGATATTTCAGGATCCGTTCACCGCGCTCGATCCGCGTATGATCATCTGGCAGATCGTGACCGAGCCGCTCCGCCTTGCGGGAATTTCGTCCGAGCGCCGCCTCGTGCAGGCTGTCGAGGCGCTGAACGATGTGGGTCTTCCTCCCGAGGCGGCGCACCGTTATCCGCACCAGTTTTCTGGAGGCCAGCGACAGCGTATCGCTATCGCGCGCGCCCTGGTCGCCGAACCGGAGATGATCGTCGCGGACGAGCCGTTGTCGGCCCTCGACGTCTCCATTCAGAGCCAGGTCCTTAATCTGCTCGACGACATCAAGAAGCGGCGTGGCATCTCTTTCATTTTCATCAGCCACGACCTCGGCGTCGTCCGACACCTCTCCGACAGGGTCGCGGTCCTCTATCTCGGTCGTCTGATGGAGGTGGCACCGCGCGACGAGCTGTTCGACACGCCAAGCCATCCTTACACGCAGGCGCTACTCAATGCGGTGCCTCGCATTGGTCGCGGACGCAGGAAGCGCGAAAACCTTCTGACGGGCGAGATGCCGTCGCCGCTAGCGCCGCCATCAGGCTGCGTGTTCCACACGCGATGTCCGCGTGCCCAGGCGATCTGCAGACAAGAACGTCCGGAACTACTGCCTGCGCCCGGCCGCTCTGCGCAGCTTTCCGCGTGCCATTTCAAGGACTGAGCCGATGCTGAGATACACCGTATCACGCCTCCTGCAGGCCGTTATCGTCATCCTGGTGATGTCGTTTCTGTTGTACCTGCTGATCGGGTTGATGCCGGGAGATCCCGTCGAGACCATGCTCGAAGGCAACCCCTCATTGACGCCTGCTATGGTCGCGCAGATGCGTGCGCTCTATGGACTCGATCAACCCCTATATCTCCGCTACGGCCATTGGCTCTATGCGGCCTTGCACGGCGACTTTGGCTATTCGAGCATGTATTTTCGTCCGGTGCTTGTCATTCTCGGTCCGGCCGCGCTGCAGACAATCAAGCTTCTTGTCGCGACCCAGGTCATCAGCATTCCGCTCGCCATGGTCCTCGGAGCGCTCGCTGCACGGCGTCCGGGCGGATGGACGGACAACATCGTCAGCCTGTTCTCATTCGCGAGCATATCGCTGCCTGGCTTCTGGACTGCGCTTATCCTCATCATCGTGTTCGCCGTGAAGCTCGGCTGGCTGCCGGCATCGGGGACTCCTCTTCTCGGCGCCGCCCCGCTCTCGGATGTGTTGTTGCACATGATCCTTCCGGTCACGGTGCTCACTTTCTTCCATGTAGGACCGCTGGTGCGATACGTCCGAGCCTCGATGATCGAAACGCTGAATTCGGACTTCGTTCGTACGGCTCGGGCCAAAGGTCTCTCAGAGACCACGGTGATCGTGCGGCACGCAATGCGCAATGCGGTGATTCCGCTGGTGACGGTGCTCGCCATGAGCTTCGGTACCCTGTTTTCCGGAGCGCTCGTGGTCGAGACCATCTTCGGCATGCTCGGAATGGGCAAGATCATCTACGACGCCGTCACTAACATCGACTTCAACCTGGCTTTGGTCGGACTGCTTCTCGCAACCGTTGTCACACTGCTGTCCAGCCTCCTGGCGGACCTTGCCTATGCTTGGCTTGACCCAAGGATCGTCCTGAAATGAGCACCGCAACCGCTGAAAAGATCGTCATCCGCTCACGTGCAACCTCGATGTGGACCCACCGCTGGGCCCGTTTCCGCCGAAACCGGATCGCCGTGGCATCGCTGGTCTTCCTCCTGGCGCTTGCACTCGCCTGCGCACTTGCGGGGCCGATCGAGGCCCTAACTGGACTGCATCACAACTCGGCCAATCTCTATATCCGCTTCCAGGGGCCGTCGGCCGCGCATTGGCTTGGGACCGACGACCTGGGTCGCGACGTTCTGCTGAGGCTCCTCTACGGCGGCCGCGTGTCGATTTCCGTCGGCCTGCTCGCCACGCTGGTTACCACTGTGATCGGAGTCGCTGTCGGCATTGTAGCGGGGTATGTCGGCGGGCGCATCGACAACCTTTTGATGCGCATTACGGACTGCATCATCGCGCTTCCGCTGATCCCACTGCTGATCGTTCTAGGCGCCGTCGATCTTTCGAAAATCGGTCTGAGCCGCGAAAGCGCGACCTCGCCGACTGCCGTGTTCCTTCGCATCGTCATCATCATCGCTC
>JAGWJK010000277.1 GCA_028865845.1 Rhizobiaceae bacterium | reverse complement strand
CAGTGCCATCCGGCGGATGATGTTTAAAAGTCCCATGTGGATCACTCCGTTGCCCCTGTCGCTCACCGCGTTGGGGGAAGGTTCACATGGCTCAATTCTCAATGGAAATTATGCGCCCAACCGGCTCAGTTCCGCGTGGAAACCAACACACAGGCTTGTGCGCATCACAATAATTCACGCCAGTTGAAACCAGTTTCTCGTCGTGAATGAGGCTATGCGGCCCCATTATAACACTCTGCAACCAATGCGCTGTCGCGACGGAAGAGATTTGCCGCGCAACCGACTTCAGCCGCAGTGCCTCGCAGGCCAGCTGGGAGGGGACTGCCGACCGTGGTCAATCGCTATACTCCGGTTGACCAGGTGACATAGGATATCGGGGGCCAGGTCTATCATCAACTTGTGCGGTTCGTTGCGACGTTCGAGGGGTAGGACGAGGGTCATTCTGTTCAGCTCTACGGCCGACGATTGATCGCGTTGCTGATTGCCGCTGTCATGCCGTCGACGACGCTGGGTGGAGCTTCAGGTCCGTCTGACAGAAGTCCTGGCCTTTGAAGAGGAGAGGGGCTTTGGCGATCGCGGCAACCGCGTAGGAGAAGCAGTCCCCCATATTCAAGCTAGCGGGATGCCGGCCCTTGCCGTAGCGCTCCAACGCCCGCTCGGCCGCGCGATAGTGTTCTCCGTCAAAAGCAACCGCAGTAATATTGGGTGCTACGGAGAAACGCATGACGATTTCGCCAGGGTTGGAAAAACGCCTACCGGTGAGAACGGCCCTTGTCTCCAATAAGGTTGGCCAGCCGATGATGACGGTTTCTCGTCGCAAGACTGCCTTGAAGATTTCGGCTTCCGGCTCATCGAGAAAGATCGCGATCAGCACCGAAGTATCGACAGCAATCACTTCGGCAGGCCGTCTTCATCGTAGAAATCGTCGTGGGCCGATGTAGTGCCGGGCGGCACGGTGCGTCGGCCTTCGGCGGCGAGCTCCCAGACGGCGTCGAGAGGATGGGCATCGTTCTGCTGCCTCAACTCGATATCGTAACGCTCGAGTGCGATTTCGACGAGTTTATTGATCGGCTGACCGGTGCGGCGTGCCAGCGCGTGGGCTAGGTCCCTAGCCTTCGTGCTACGGACAGAGAGTTGCGGTTCGGACATCGTTCTCCTCGTCGAATTTGACGCGAAATATAGCTATGATCGGCAAAGATGGCAAGGTTCTTTGGGTAGATGGCTAATTATCGATACTTGTTTACTGTCGAGAAAATGAAGTGAGAGCGAAAGCGATTTCGTCCACTTCCACCGTGTCCACTCAGCATCGGACTTAGATTATGCAAGAGCCGGTCGTCGCTCAACCATATAGGCGCACACTTTTCGGGAGTACAAGGACAGAAAAGTTTCGCTGCACTTCGGTCGTGCGTCGTTATCCGGCTATCAGCCCCACAATGACCGTTCCCCAGGTCGTGAGCATGATATGCCCGATAGGAACCGCGGGCGTATAGCCGAATACGGCAACCGGACTGCCTGATCGGTCCTGCACGGCTGCCATGGCTGCAGTCATCGTCTGCGCGCCCGCCAATCCGCCGAGAAGCAGGATCGGGTTCATGCGCAAGAGGTAGCGGCCGACATACAATCCGACGATCATCGGCATGATGGTGACGATCATGCCACCAAACAGCAGGCCGATTCCTGCCTCTGCGATCGCCGAGACGAAGACTGGCCCTGCATGAAGGCCGGTCATTGCAACGAACGCGGCAAGACCGAGCGCAGTCATCAGCGAAACGGCTCCATCCGGTATCCGGCCAAAGAGGGGGAAACGGGTGCGCAGATGCCCCACGAGGAGCCCCGCCAGCAACGTTCCCACACTCGTGCTCAAAGAGATCTGCATATTGCCGACAGGTATCGTGACCAGAACGCCGACGAGCCCGCCAAGGAAAATTGCAAGGCCCAGCGTGAAGAAGTCCGTCGCCGTCGTTGGCGCGATGATGATCCCAATCCGCTTCGCAGCCTGTGAGACGGCGGCTTCCGGCCCTACAAGCCGAAGGATGTCGCCTCGCTGTACCGAAATTCCTGGGGCAAGCGGAAGTTCCTGGTTTCCGCGCAGGATCGCGCGGAGATAGACGCTGTGTGTCCAGTCCTCCTTGGCCATGTCCGCGATGCTGTGGCCCGCCAGGTCGCGGTTTGTCAGTATTACGTCCGCGATCGAAACGGAAATGTCGAGAAGCTCGGCATCTTCAACTTCCTCGGCGAGAGGATCGACTATCTCGACCAGACTTTTTCGCCGGCCGGACACAGCGACCACATCCCCCGGTAAGATCACGAATTCCGGACCTGCCTCGACTATCGCTTCTCCACGCCTCACACGATGAATGAACATCCGGTGCTCTGGAAATCTTGCCTCAGCCGCTGCCACGGACATCCCTGTGATGGGAGAGCCATCCGCTGCCAGATAGGCGCGAAGCTCAAACCTGCGCCATGCGGAGACCACCCCGGCCGCTCTTCTCTTGATACCCAACTCATCTTCGAGTTTGGTCGCCTCGGTCGGGAGGTCAATCCCCAGGAGCCTTGGCCCGACGACGCTGCAGAATAAAATAACGCCGACCGCGCCGAAGACATAGCAGACCGCGTCAGCGACGGCGACGTGGGCCACCAACTGTGTGCGAACGTCTTCAGCCAATGGAAGCGCGTTAATCGCCTCTGTGGCAGTGCCCATGGCCGGGCTCTCGGTCAACGCGCCCGAGACCAAGCCAGCGGCGAATCCCGGATCAAGCCCAAGAACCTTGGCGACAGCCAGCGCTGAGAATAGCCCAGTGATACACACAATCACGGCGAGCAACACAGGCTTCAATCCGTCTCGCTTCAGCGCCTGAAGGAATTGCGGCCCCACCGAATAGCCGATGCCAAAAAGGAACAACAGAAAAAGCAACGACTTTGCCATGCTCGAAATAGGCACGTGCGCGAACTGGCCAATCAGGATGCCTGCAAACAGTGACCCGGTAACGTGCCCAAGGCTGAAGCCGCCTATCTTCACGTTGCCGATGAAGTAACCGATGCTGATTGCGAGAAATACCGCCAACTCAGGGTATTTGCTCAGGAACTGCTCAAACCAAATCATGGGTCGCGACCTTCGTGTAGACCCTCGCACCGTGAAAGATGATCAATTCCGCGCCACATTCGTGCAGGAACGCAGTGGGTCGATCGGATATCGGCGTAAGCCGGGCGACGACAGTCCCAGCGGGTTCGCTCACCGTTTCACCTTTTCGGCGATCCGTTCGGGCAGCAGTAGCTTGAGGCCTTTGGCTTTTTCGTATCCGTGAATTTCCTTCACATCGAGCTTTCGCATGAAGTCTATGGTCTCCTTCGTCAGCACCTGGCCCGGCACCATGATCGGGAACCCAGGCGGATAGGGTATGACAAAGTTGGCCGAGACCATCTCCGGTCCGTCGTTCAGCCGGCGGTCACATTCCGCGCCAAATAGCGGAACGTACTCGCAAATCGCGGCATCATAAGCGCCAAAGAATGCGGTCCGGATGTCGCCCTCGGGTGTCGTTTTCCCGGCTTCGCCGCGGAACACTTCATGGAAGCGGCTGAAATTGGGCAAGTCGGGGACATCGGTCATCAATGATCGTACCCGAGCCTCGAAGACGACGCGCTCGGCCTCGCCTCCGTCGGCAAGCCGCTTCTCGATGGCGCGGCAGATCTCCACGAGGACCCGGACCAGATGGGCGACATCGCTGCGGGTATTGTTTATGTTCGACTGCAACAGCACGCTGTTACGGGACGTCTTGTTGAGCTGGATATCATATTGGCTAGCCAGGAGACCCTTGAACTGCGTCCCATCAAAACCCGCAGTGCCGCAGACCAACGTCATGCGCGTCGGGTCCAGGTAGAACTCGTCCTCCCGCATGGCTTTTACGACCGTCGCCCAGGTTGAACCAGGCGTCAGATAGTCGGTGAATCCCGATTGTCGGTAGCATGCAGGCATCATGTCGTCGGCACCCAGCACGCGGAAATATTTCGAAATAAGGGGATGTTCCTTGATCGCCTTTCGGATCTTGAGGGCCACTTCGATCGCGTTCATGACTAGGCCATAGCCTTCAAGTTCCATCTGCCGGCGCGCGACGTCGAGGCTTGCGATCAATTGCTGGTTTGGGCTCGTGGAAGCGTGCGTGAAGACAGCCTCGTGGAATTGGGATTCCACCTTGTGAAAATCGACATCCTTGACCAGCAGCATCGATCCTTGGCGGATCGCCGACATCGACTTGTGCGTCGAGTTGGTCTGATAGACCCGCAGGCGCACCTGCCGTGGATCCGGGACTAGCCGTGTTTCAAGCAGCGTGTCGTCCGACGGATGGTCGCCGAGTTTCTCGCGCTGTTTCTCGTAGGCCGCAACTGCCGACGGGTCTCGCAGCCATTCCTCGATATCGGCCGCAGCGCCCATGGCCGTTCGGGGACGAAGGAAGGGGGAAAAGCGGGCGAAGCCGGACCACGCCTCGTCCCAGAGGAAGATTAGGTCGGGCTTGATGGCAAGGCATTCCTCCATCACCCGCCGGACGTTGTACATGTGACCGTCGAAAGTGCAGTTGGTCAGGTCAAGCAGCTTTACGCGTTCCAGCCGTCCTTCGGCACGCAGTGCCAGCAAGGCGCGCTTGATGGTGTCGAGGGGCACGGCCCCGTACATCGAATATTCAGTCATCGGAAACGCTTCGACGTAGTAGGGCTGTGCGCCGGTAAGAACCATGCCGTAATGGTGTGATTTGTGGCAATTGCGATCCACAACGGCGATATCGCCGGGGGCCAGGAGCGCTTGCACGGCCATCTTGTTCGAAGTGGAGGTGCCATTCGTGACAAAGAAAACGTGGTCGGCGCCAAAGGCGCGAGCGGCCATCTCCTGCGAGCGTTTGATGTTGCCGGTAGGTTCCAGAAGACTGTCGAGGCCGCCCGTGGTCGCGCTGCTTTCCGCGAGAAAAAGGTTGATGCCATAGAATTCGCCCATATCGCGAATCCAGTCGGAGTGGAAAACCGATTTACCGCGGGCGATCGGCAAAGCATGAAAAGTGCCGATCGGCCTGCGGGCATAGTTTTTCAAATTGTCGAAGAACGGCGTTTCGTAGCGCGCCCGGACGCCTTCAAGGATGGCGAGATGCAACTCTAGTGGTTCCTCGACCGCATAGAAGATGCGCCTGATCGCGTCCGCCGATGCGTCGCCGGCGAGCTTCTCCACCTCGCGATCGGAGAGCAGGTAGACATCCAGATCCGGCCGCACCCTCTTGAGGGCGCGCGCAAGCCTGAGTGCGGACCTGTCGGCTGTTTCCGACTCCCCAAAAGGATCGAGCACGGAGCGGAGTACGGGCAAATCGTGACGCGAACGGTAGGGGAAACCTTCGGCGAGGACGACCGCGACGATATCCGGGTTTACGAGCGAGGCGCAAAGGGCGTCCTCGAAGGACCCAGTGAAGATCGGCTCATAGACGAATGAATCCTCCGGCCGGCGAAGCCTGCGCATTTCATCGGCGAGGGCGGGCCAACGGGCCGCAGGCTGGGAGTTGACGAACAGCGTCTCGAAATAGGGGCGATGGGCGGGCGTCTCGGCCGCCGACATCGGCAAAACATCAGCCACTTCGCCAGAAGACATCTCGCCATGAACGTCCCACTCTGCAGGACGCCCGCGGTAAACGCGGGTTAGCAGTCCGTTTGATATTCGTCGCGCAAGTTTTGCAGCACCCCCGGCATCATTGCTGGCAATACGCTCGGAAAGTGCCGCTAACAGTCTTGGTCCGGGAAAGGCGAAGTATTCCTCGGTCGCGGATATGCCGACAACCGCCGCCTCGAGCGCGGCTCTGTCGGCGAGGTTCGTCGCCCAGCCGTCGGCCAAGCTCGTGATCTCGCGCCAGTTGTCGGCTCGTGTGGAATGGATGAGCAGGAACTGATCTAAGCGATCGGTCTCGCGCGGCATGGTATCCTCCCTCCGTCAAATATGTCCTATGCAAGTCTCCATTCATGCTTGCCGGGATCTCGAAAGGTCCCCGAAGTTCAGATCATCCGAGCAACAATACGACGACCATTCCCCATATTGTGAGCAGGGTGTTGCCGATGGCGTAGGTCACCGTATATCCCAGTGCCGGCACCTGGCTTTTTGCGGAATCGGTGATCATCCCGAGCGCCGCCGTGGTGGTCCGCGCGCCGGCGCAGGCGCCGAACAGGATCGCCGGGTCAAACCGAAACAGATACTTGCCCGTGTACATCGCGAGGATCAGCGGGATCGTGGTAGCAA
>JAGWJK010000276.1 GCA_028865845.1 Rhizobiaceae bacterium | reverse complement strand
TGTCGCCCATACGGTCCAGCATGCCGCCGCGTTCGGCACTGTGACGGGGCCTGCCAAGACCGACATGGTGAGAGTGCGGCAGCGCAAGCAGGAGATGGTCGAGCGCGAGATTGCGTTCCATCTTGAAGCCTACAAGGCAAGCGGCGCGGAACTCATTATGGGCGAAGGCCGTTTCGTAGCGCCAAAGACCATCGAGGTGAAGCTGAACGATGGCGGAACTCGCCGGCTGTCTGGCGACCAGGTCGTGGTGAATGTCGGCAGCCATGCCGCAATTCCTGAGATCCCCGGGTTGGAAGCTGCGCGCTCGCTGACCCATATCGAAGCGCTGGAGCTTGATTATCTGCCGTCTCACCTGATCGTGCTTGGCGGAGGATATGTCGGCATCGAAATGGCACAGGCCTATCGCCGGTTCGGCAGTCGCGTGACTATCATAGAGCCCGGCTTTCATCTGATGGGGCGAGAGGATACCGATGTCGCCGAGGAAATGCAGCGTATCCTCGCGGACGAAGGTATCGACATTCTGCTCGGCGCCCAGCCTGTTCGGGTCAGTGGCCTCTCCGGCGACGCCGTCACCGTTACGGTACGCACAGCCGCCGGCGAGCGGACGATAGACGGTAGCGACCTCCTTGTGGCGGTCGGTCGCGTCGCCAATACGGCGGGTATCGGACTGGAGAAGACTGGCGTCGAGCTCGATGCACGCGGCTTCATTCGCGTCAACGAACGCCTCGAGACGACGGCGAGCGGTATCTGGGCCATCGGCGAAGCAGCCGGCAGCCCGCAATTCACGCATGTCTCCGTCGACGACTTCCGCATTGTCCGGGACAACATGGCGGGCGGCAATCGACGCACGGACGATCGCCAGGTGCCCTATGTTATGTTCACCGATCCGCCGCTTGCACGCATCGGGCTCAGCGAAGGCGAGGCAAAGCGCCAAGGGATCGCCTATCGCGTCGCCACATTGCCGATGAACCACGTATTGCGGACCGAAGCGACCGAAGAAACCCAAGGGTTTATGAAAGTGCTGGTCAGCGCTGACGACGATCGCATTCTTGGCTTCACGATGATCGGCTCGGAGGCCGGTGAAGTCGTGGCAGTGGTACAAACCGCGATGCTGGCGGGTCTTGCCTATACCAAACTCCGTGACGCCGTCATCGTCCATCTGACGATTGCCGAGGGCCTCGGACCGCTTTTTGCGAGGGTTCCGGCACGGGGTTGAGCATTTCCGCACCGTCGGAAGGGATGCGGGCATGACAATCCCGCACCCTTCACGTAGGGCGGTTATATCTCATCTCCACATCTGCCGTCTCAAGCTCGGGGAGTACTTCGAGTGTGAAATGGCGAATGTGGGAGACGCCGAAGGCGAGCCACTGCAAGAAAACGCCAATCCTTTTCGGCGATGAACGCTAGCGTGCCGATGCCAAGGAATCGGCAATACCATGGTACAATGGGTATTCGACAAAGCTTGGCTCGTCGAATACTCAGCGTGGTGGCTTATCTGAGCTGATGTCTATGACAAAGCGCAGGGCGATCGTGGTTGTCATCGGAGGTGGAGATGGATGACAGAGCATTGCGACTGGCATTGGAGCGTCATTGGGAGGCTTCGGATGCCGGTGACTTCGAGGCCGAACACGAAATCTATCGCGAGGATGCTGTTCTGCATTATCCGCAATCCGGCGAGCGGATTCGCGGCCGACAAAACATTCGGGAAAGCCGGTTCGTGCAACCGAACAGAAAGCAGTTTGCCGTGAGCCGGATCATCGGCAGCGGCAATCTGTGGGTAACAGAATTCGTTCTCAGCTATGATGGCAGACCGTCTTACGCTGTGAGCATCATGGAATTTCACGGAGGGTTCGTCGTCAACGAAACGCAGTATTTCTCGGATGGCTTCGATCCGGCGCCATCACGAGCGCATCTGGTCGAGCGCACGGATAAAACCAAATCATCCTAACGGCATTGCCGCGCAGCCATCGATTCTAATGGAATTTATGGGCTTGTCTGACGGCCGTTAATCAGCAGGAGTGGGCAATGCCAATCTCAATGACCGAGTTTGAGACTGCCGGGAGTGCTTTTTTGGAAGTGCGGACGAAGCCACTCTTCATCATGAAACTGGAAGCCAGACCTGCGGTGCCGGCTGGCGAAACACCGAATGGGCCGCGACGTGTGCGGGTGATTTATGGCGGTCGGTTCGAAGGAGAGCGGCTTTCCGGCAGGGTCCTCGACGGCGGTAGCGACTGGCAGATCGTTCGCCCGGATGGCTATACCGTACTGGATGTGCGATTGACCATCGAGACCGACGACGGAGCGATGATCTACATGACCTATGGGGGCCTGAGACACGGCCCGGCCGATGTCATGGCCCGCATCGAAAAGGGGGAGGTCGTGGACCCGGCTAGCTACTATTTCAGGATCAATCCGATGTTCGAAACGGCATCGGCGAAATATGATTGGCTGAACGGCATCCTTGGCATCGGCATTGGTCACCGTTTTGAGCAGGGATTAGTCTACAACGTCTTTGAAGTGCTTTGAAACCCAACCGGCGTCGAAGGTCAGACAGCAACAGGGTTTCTTCTTTCGGTACCAGTCAGCGGTGAACTCTAAGGCATTTGTGCCGCCAATTTCAGTTCATGGTAGTGTTTGGTCAATCGCGCGAGATCGAAAGCCCTGTTGAGCCCGCTCGGGTTCGGAAGCACCCAGACGGAAGCGCCGGCGAATCTATGCGGTTGCCTGCCCCAGTCTATATGCGCTTGAAGACTGATCGCGGCATAGGCCGCTTTTCCCAGAAAGGCCAGGTGCGCCGGCGCAAACCTCCGGATTTTGTTTTCCAGCGCCGGCGCGGCGTTGACATAGTCCTGTTTCGTAAGTTCGTTTGCGCCCTTCGTCGCGCGTGCGACCGCCGCTGTCAGGCCGAGTCCGTAGGTCAGTATTTCCCGCTCCTCCTCCGCGCGCAGCAAGTGGGGGGTAAAGCCGGCGAGATGCAGGACGCGCCAGAACCGATTGCTGCGGTTCGAAAAATTATGGCCATCGCGCGCGGCGGAAAGCGCAGGGTTCAATCCGCAGAAAACCACGGAAAGATGAGGCGCGAGGATTTCGGAAAGCCCCCCTGACTGCGTTGCCTTGTCGGTCGGATCGTACACGGCTGGAGCTGGAGCATCGTCTTGCATCTTGAATCTCTCTGCGGGTTTGGAAATGAGGGCGGCGTGCCGCGCCGACGCCCTCATCAAATCCCTTAGGACAGCCTGCGTGCAAGAGGAACGACACCGTATATCATCGTAGTGACCATTGGCGGGACGACGACTGCCGACCCCCAAGCCTGTCCTAGGCCTTCTATCACGCGATAAAGAAGCAAGTTTAGCAGGTTGACGACCATATAGCCGCCGACAATCGCTGTGATCAAAAATCGGGCTTCGAGAAAAAGCGGCGAGGAGAAAAATCCTCTCATCAAGACCTCCAAATGACGAATGTTCAATGTGCTTTATGTAAACGAGTCGTATCGTTTCGTAAATGTGAAGTCGCGTAAACGGTGGCGGAAGATGCCTGCAGCCCTTTGCAGGATTAGGAAGTGGGGTGGATGGAAAGACCAGCGATCTGCGCCATGACAGACTTGATGCCACCCTCCTGATGGAGTTCGCCGGTCAGCAGCCGAAACCAGCTGAAGCCAACCCAAAGCGACAGTTTGTCATCGATGTCTTCGACTTCGATTTCGCCGCGAGCCGCAGCGGCCGTCAACATGTCCTTCACGTCGGCGGTACGCTCGGGGAGAAACCTGTCGCGCAGCGCCTCCAGCGCTTCTTTGGTGCCCTGGGCCTCAGCGATCAGGCCCCGCAATGCGGCTCCAGCCGGATGAGACCTCCAAAATCGCCAGAGGCTTGTCGTGTATTGCGTGAGATCGTCGACAAGGTTCTTAGTGTTGGGAAGCGGCACGGAGACGGCGCGTTCCTCGGTATAAATGGCGATGAACAGGTCAGCCTTCGTCGGATACCAACGATAGATCGTCGTCTTCCCGGCTCCGGCGCGTCGGGCGACTTCGTCTACGGAAAATCCGGCATAGCCCTTTTCTCCGACGAGTTCCTTTGCGGCTGCAAGCACCGCCGCCTCCGCTTCCGGGTTGCGGCGTGATCCGATCGAGGTTCGTCTCTTGGCGGCGAGAGGCTTGGGCTTATTGATCATGTCTCAGGCGTAACTCAAATTCATGCCTGCGATCAACAAGGAAACGACCGCGTTCTCGCTCTGAAAGTCGGCGCACGGCAGATGCGAAAAGGAATGAGCGGTGGCTAAAGTTCCTCCCGCAAGCATGCAAGAAATTCTGCGATGACCTGCTCGTCTCGTTTGTAGAAGACCCACTGACCCACGCGCTGCGCGGTAATCAGGCCGGCGCGTTGAAGCGTGGCGAGATGCGCCGAAACGGTGGATTGCGATAGTCCGCACTGCTCGAACTCGTTGGCGCAGATACCCATCGCCAGAGGATGTTGCTGGGCCTCGAAGTATTTTTCCGGCGTCTTCAGCCAGGTCAGCATTTTCATTCTCACCGGACTGGAAAGTGCCTTCAGTATCTGGTCTCTGGTCATGATGACGAACAGCCTGTTCCTAGTTGACGGCATGATGTGTCAGCGGATGCGCCGGAGACCGGCTCATGAGCGCAACGACGAAAAGTCCGGCGATAGCTGCCAAGAATGTTATCCAGAAGCCGTCGATATACGCGAGCACGTTCGCTTCCCGCTGCACAATGCTCGCCACCGCGCCCATGCCGTGGCTGGCTGCGCCTGCTTGCGATGCTCCGTTTCCGGATACCAAAGCTGTCAGCGTCGAGCTCCAGCCCGGCGTCCCGCCGTCGACATGCAATCCGATGAGGTAGGAATGCAACTGCTCGCGCTGCCGGATCCACGTCGCCATCATCGTCCCGACGGTTTCCGAGCACATCAGGCGAACAACCTGCACATACGCCGTGAGGGCGATCGCGCGAGCCGGGTTCACGTTACTGAACAAGGTCGCGACGGCGGCGAGGAAAGTGATCTCCTCTCCGAATATCTGCAGGACGACGATCAGCCTGAATTCGGGCAACGACCACAGGTTGGTCAGTTGGGTTCCAAGCCACGCCGACAGGGCAAAGCAAGTAAAGCCTATCATCAGCGTCAACCGCTGTTTGACCGTACGTACCAGCAGAACCGCGGTCATTGTTGCGCAGGCGAGCAGCAGTATGGCATGCGGGCCAGAAAAATCGCCAATCTGTTCGGGACGCAGATGGGCAACCGAAACCAGGAAGTTCGGTTCCAGAAGCGAGCTGCCGAGGCTTGCGATCATGAAACAGGCGATGGCCGCAAAACCCAAAGCGATGTTTCTTGAAAACAGGATCGATAGATGCGCCCAGGGTTCCTTGACCGCGGACTCGTGCCACAAAAAGACGTAGGCAAGAAATGCGGCCGTGATGAGCATCGATACGACGAAGCCCGAGCGGAACCAGTCGAGCCGATTGCCTTGGTCCAGGGCGAAGTAGAGGATGGTCAGCGTCGTGCCTAACAGCGCCATGCCGCCCCAGTCGGCGCGCTTCAGAAGTTGCCAGTCGATCTCCGTCGGTTTGGCACCGTACCAGAAGAGCACGCCGACCAAAGGCGCAACGATGGCACCCTGCCAATAGAGCCATTGCCACCCGACGGATTGAGGATAGCTTCCGGCCGTGTAGAGGCCGAGATTCTGCGCGAAAGGAATTCTCAAGACATAGAATGCGAGGGCAAATATCCAATACGTCCGATCGAGATTTCGAAACGCGGTCATCAGCGTCGCACCAACGAAAATACCGAGCATGACGGCCCTGGCGGCGTGCAGAGCTGCAAGTACCTCGAACGCTTGGCAAAAAGGGATGAGGATCGACATGGCCGTATAAATCACGATCGGTCCGAGCATAACCCTTTTCACGCCGAAAACTGCGATCAGCCATGCGACGGATGGAGCGATCAAGATCTGTGGCGCCGTGGCGAAGGTGCCAAGCCACGAACCTTCATCGAAGCTCAGGCCAAAGGCACCGCGTAGATCGGGTAACCCAATGCTTGCCGTGCGAACGTCGAACGCAGTCAGGATGGACGCCATGATCACGCCGACGGCAACGAAGCCCTGCCGAAGAAATGTCTGGGAACGGCTATCAGCCATGGCTTTCTCCCTTCCGCGTTGTGATGTGGGTTACGACCGACATGCCCGGACGGAGCCGGTCGAAATTCGGCTGGTTCGGGTCGAGCTCGATACGAACGCTCAGCCGCTGCGCTACTTTCGTGAA
>JAGWJK010000275.1 GCA_028865845.1 Rhizobiaceae bacterium | reverse complement strand
CGGCTCGGGCTCGCTGCTCAATCATATGCTCTCGTTGCTGGTGTTCATCGCCTATCTGGTCGAATTCCTGCTGGTGCAGAACGCGGCGACGCAGACCTTCTTCATCCTGATGACCGTCGCCTTCGTCGATGTTATCGGCGGTTTCACGGTCTCGATCCGCTCGGCCGGGAGGGATGTCTCGATCGGCCTGTGAGTTATCGCGGCAAGCACGGGATCTCGGGATCTTGCCGAGTGCTGCCCGGCGACGCAGTGGCGCCGGGCGAGCTGATATCTCCTCTCCAGGAGGAGAAGGACGCCTTTTAAAGGCTGTCCAGCTTGTTCTGCATGGCGCGCAGCTGTTCCTTCAGCTCGTCGATGTCCTTTGCCTCCGCCTTCCGGGTTTCCTTTGCCGGCGGCTTCATGAAGGGTGAAAACATCTGCATCGCCTGCTGGAACATTTCAGTGTTGCGGCGCACCTGTTCTTCGACCATCTGGATCGGCAGTTGCAGGTTTTTGCCGAGCGGCGTTTCGCCGAAGGCGCGGTTGACCTGCTCGCGCATCTGCGCCTGCTGTTCGGTGAAAGCACGCATGGAATGCTCAAGGAAACTCGGCACCACCATCTGCATCTGATCGCCGTAATAGCCGATCAACTGTCGCAGGAAGGAGATCGGCAGAAGCGTGTTGCCGGTCTTCGATTCCTGTTCGAAAATGATCTGCGTCAGGACGGAATGGGTAATATCCTCCCCGCTCTTCGCATCCTGGACTGTAAATTCCTCTCCCTTTTTTACCATTTCCGCCAGGTCATCCAACGTAACGTACGTGCTGGTGCCGGTGTTATAGAGGCGGCGATTGGCATATTTCTTGATTACGATCTGGCCCTCATTCTTTGCCATTATCAGTCTCCTGGCCCCGTCTGATTGTATGGAAACTCCTCCATCGCTGAGTGTAGACGCAAAAGAAGCGCGGTGACAATCGGTTTGTGCGATGCGGCAAGGCCTTTCCAATAATTGCATTTTTCGCCGGTTATGACGGATTGATAAAATATGGATGGTTGAAATTCTTGGGGTTTGACTCGGGCGCGAAGCTTTGACAGTTTCGCCTCATATATATGTTCATCCTGTGAGGAGGCTTCCATGAGCAATCCATCCATCGTCGTCGCAAGTGCCGCGCGCACCGCTGTCGGCTCGTTCAACGGCGCCTTTGCGACCGTCCCGGCTCATGAACTCGGGGCGGCGGCGATCAAGGGCGCGCTGGAGCGCGCCGGCGTCGATGCAAAGGAAGTCGACGAGGTGATCCTCGGCCAGGTGCTGCAAGCCGGCGAAGGGCAGAACCCGGCGCGCCAGGCTGCGATGAAGGCCGGCATCCCGCAGGAAGCGACCGCCTGGGGCGTGAACCAGCTCTGCGGCTCCGGCCTGCGCGCAGTTGCTCTCGGTATGCAGCAGATCGCGACCGGCGATGCGAAGATCATCGTCGCCGGCGGCCAGGAATCGATGTCGATGGCCCCGCATGCGGCGCATCTTCGCTCCGGCACCAAGATGGGCGACATGAAGATGATCGACACGATGATCAAGGATGGCCTCACCGACGCCTTCTACGGCTATCACATGGGCATTACCGCCGAAAACATTGCCCGCCAGTGGCAGCTTTCCCGCGACGACCAGGATCAATTCGCCGTCAGCTCGCAGAATAAGGCCGAAGCTGCGCAGAAGGCCGGTCGTTTCAAGGACGAGATCATCCCCTTCATCATCCAGAGCCGCAAGGGCGATGTCACGGTCGACGCGGACGAATATATCCGTCACGGCGCGACGATCGACGCAATGGCAAAGCTGCGCCCGGCCTTCGACAAGGAAGGCACGGTAACGGCGGCGAATGCGTCCGGCCTCAATGACGGCGCCGCCGCCGCCGTGTCGATGACAGAGGCGGAAGCATCGCGCCGCGGCATCCAGCCGCTCGCCCGCATCGTCTCCTGGGCAACCGCCGGCGTCGATCCGCAGATCATGGGCACCGGCCCGATCCCGGCTTCGCGCAAGGCGCTCGAAAAGGCCGGCTGGTCCGCAGCGGATCTCGATCTGGTCGAGGCAAACGAGGCCTTTGCGGCACAGGCCTGCGCCGTCAACAAGGATCTCGGCTGGGATACCTCGATCGTCAACGTCAACGGCGGGGCGATTGCCATCGGCCATCCGATCGGCGCTTCCGGCGCCCGTATCCTCAACACCCTGCTGTTCGAAATGAAGCGTCGCGGCGCCAAGAAGGGCCTCGCCACGCTCTGCATCGGCGGTGGCATGGGTGTCGCCATGTGCTTCGAGGCGCTCTGAGGGATACCGGACGGGTCCCGTAAGCTTGCGATGGTTGTGAAGTTGTTTTTCTAAAATAAACAGCGAAAGCGGGATGGCGGGAAGACCTCGGCCATCCTGCCCGACAAACAAAAGGGGAGTCGACCATGAGCAGAGTGGCGTTGGTAACGGGAGGAACGCGGGGCATCGGGGCAGCCATTTCCATGGCGCTGCGCAATGCCGGTTACCGGGTTGCGGCGACCTATGCCGGAAACGAGGAGAAGGCCAAGGCCTTCCACGAGGTCACCGGCATTTCCATCTACCGATGGGACGTCTCCGATTATGAGGCCTGCGGCAAGGGCATTGCCAGGGTCGAAGCCGAGCTAGGCCCGGTCGAGGTTCTCGTCAACAATGCGGGCATTACCCGCGACGCCATGTTCCACAAGATGACGCCGCAGCAGTGGCATGATGTGGTCAACACCAATCTCACCGGCCTTTTCAACATGACTCATCATGTCTGGTCGGGCATGCGCGACCGCAGTTTCGGGCGGGTCATCAACATCTCCTCGATCAACGGCCAGAAAGGCCAGATGGGCCAGGCGAATTACTCCGCCGCCAAGGCCGGCGATATCGGTTTCACCAAGGCGCTCGCCCAGGAAGGTGCTGCAAAGAACATTACGGTCAACGCCATCTGCCCCGGCTATATCGGGACCGAGATGGTGCTGGCGATACCGGAAAAAGTGCTGAAGGAACGGATCGTCCCGCAGATCCCCGTCGGGCGCCTGGGCGACCCCGAGGAAATCGCCCGCATCGTCGTGTTTCTGTCCGCCGATGATGCCGGTTTCATCACGGGATCGACGATTTCAGCCAATGGCGGGCAGTTCTTCGTTTAAAGGAACTGTTGGATCAGGAGCAGGCGGCCGGCGTTGCATCCGGTTCGCCTGACATCCGCCTTGGCAAGCAATCAACGCCTGACCGAGTTCAGCGAACGGCGTTGTCTGGGCTTGAACTCCAGGACGACGGGCTCGAATTCCATGCGGCTCACTTCCCTGCCTCGCGTCAGAGCGGCGTAGCCGAGCACGACGAAAGTCGTGCCGATGAAAGTGATGGCTGCAATGCCTGCGATGATCTCGGCCATGATGCCGTTCCTTTCCGCAACGTGTATCCGATCCCCGCGAGACCGGCGTGGCTGAATATTCGTTTCATTAAGGAGAATGGACCGACGTTGACGGCGCTGGAAAATGAAGAAACCCGAGACCGATCGCCATCAGGAGATCGACGATCGGTCCGGTTTAAGCCGTTATCGGGCCGACCTCGTTGTTAGCGGCAACGAGCCTCATACCGACGACCATTGCGGTCACGATAGATGCAATAGCCGGCGCGATCCCGCGACTGGCCGATGAGATTGCCGACCAGGCCGCCTGCCACGGCGCCGACTGCAGCACCACCCCAGCTATTCGTAGCCACACCGCCGATCACCGCGCCGGTGCCGGCGCCGATGGCTGTTCCCTTTTCCGTTGAGGTGCATGAGGCGAGGCTGCCAATGAGGGCAATCGCGACGATAAGCTTCTTCATAGTAATGCTCCCTAGTGGTGGTTACGTATGCGAAGGTGTCGGCCGGGTTATATGCGGCCCATCAGCAGAAGAACGACGATGATAATGACAACGAGGCCAAGGCCGCCAGATGGACCATAACCCCATCCCCGGCTGTAACCCCAGTTCGGAAGTGCACCTAGCAGCAGCAGAATGACGATTACGAGCAATATTGTGCCAAGCATAGCGTATTTCCTCCGAGTTCAGCAATTGGGTACTCGATGCCGATAGAAACATGTTTCGCGGGAAATTGTTCCGGCAGAGGAATAAAAGGAGTGCGCAAAACCGTCACATACCGAAAGGCAGGGTTAACGCAGCGTGCATCATCGGCCCGGACCGGCGTGGCGCCGATCGTATTATATGGTTAAAAAATTGTTTAAATACAATATGTTGCGGTGAACGAACCGAGAAGATTCCGATGTCCGTGATTCGTCAGCGATTCGTTCTCTGTTTGACCCTTGCTTAAGGCCAATAGTGGCGAGATCGTCGAAAACTACTTCTTTCGAATAGGTACAAACGGTCGGATCGCCGAAAAGTGGTATGTCTTAGTTTAAGAGGTTAATCTCCTCTGGTTTTTTGGGTTAGCCGAACTTTTGCGTCTTCTCCATTTGGATAAGCCCTTTCACCCGATCGCAATATCTAGCCGTGAACAAAAAGAAAACACGGCAGTATCAGCGATTCGTCGTCGATTCGTTCCGGATTTGATCGGAAGGTTAATGGTTTCAATTTTTGCGCGAAATTGTCGCTTTTCTATATGAGACTTCGCTCAAAGGTTAATCGCAATCGATGATTCCGAGCGATTCTGATCTTCAGCCATGCGGAGTCCTGTGTTTTCGTGCCGGAATCACGCTAGATATTGTAGGGAACAAAGATGGAATGGCCCGGTGTCAGCGATTCGTCGCCGATTCGTTCAGGCTTTGGCCCGAATCTTAATGCGTGCTCATTTCTTTGGTCGTTTTGGGAAAAATCTGAAAATTTGCAATTGGTTAACCATAAATAAAATCTGAACGAAGGCATTTTTCGACGTCGGCCTTGACTCCCCTTTGCTGCAAAACGCTCGTCCAAACATGATTCAGCATTTGGTGGGCTTTCGCGAATCAAAATCCACATATAGTAGTGAACAAATAAGGAACTATCGGGAGTCAGCGATTCGTCTCCGATTCGTTCTCAAGCTGTTCCCGACTCGCCGGGACTCGTTTGAGGTGTGATGATAATGTAGCTTTGGGTTGAGCATGCGATTTCGTGAAATCACATCTTGCGCCCGTTGTTTTTTCAATCAGGTCTTGCCTTTGTCACATATGGTCGTCATCTGTTCTTCTCTTCCCTGGGGAGCTTGCTGATCGAAAGACAGCGGTTTCTCGCCCATGCATGGACCTATGACTCAGACCTCGCAGCCAATGATCCTGAGCGGACGCGGCGTAACCGCGGTGCTCGGACCGACCAACACCGGCAAAACGCATTATGCCATCGAGCGCATGGTGGCGCATGGCAACGGCGTTATCGGCCTGCCGTTGCGGCTGCTCGCGCGCGAGGTCTATACCCGCGTGGTCGAAAAGGTCGGCGTGCACAATGTCGCGCTGGTGACCGGCGAGGAAAAGATCAGTCCTCCGAACGCCCGCTATTCCGTCTGCACGGTCGAGGCCATGCCGCGCGAGACGCGAGCCTCCTTCGTCGCCATCGACGAGGTGCAGCTTGCCGGCGATCTTGAGCGCGGGCATATCTTCACCGATCGCATTCTGCATTTGCGCGGCCGCGACGAGACGCTGTTGCTCGGCGCGGGCACGATGCGGCCGATCTTGGAGCAGCTACTGCCGGGCATTACCGTCATCGAACGGCCGCGTCTGTCGCATCTCTTCTATGCCGGGCAGAAAAAAATCACCCGCCTGCCGCAGCGAACGGCGATCGTCGCCTTCTCCGCCGACGAGGTCTATGCCATTGCCGAACTCATCCGCCGTCAGCGCGGCGGGGCGGCAGTGGTGCTCGGCGCGCTCAGCCCTCGCACCCGCAATGCGCAGGTAGCGCTTTATCAGGCCGGCGATGTCGAGTATCTGGTCGCGACCGATGCGATCGGCATGGGCCTCAATCTCGATGTCGCTCATGTTGCCATTGCCCAGGACCGCAAATATGACGGCTACCAGTTCCGCAATCTCAATCCCGGCGAACTCGGCCAGATCGCCGGCCGCGCCGGCCGGCATCTGAAAGACGGCACATTCGGCGTCACCGGTCATGTCGATCCCTTCGACGACGAGTTGGTGCACCGTATCGAGAGTCATCAGTTCGACAACGTCAAAGTGCTACAATGGCGCTCGAAGGATCTGGACTTTTCGTCGATTGCCGCCCTGCGCGCCAGCCTCGAGGCGGCGCCGCGAATTCAGGGCCTGACGCGGGCGCTGCCGGCCGTCGACCAGCAGGCGCTGGAATATATGG
>JAGWJK010000274.1 GCA_028865845.1 Rhizobiaceae bacterium | reverse complement strand
CTCCCTGTCAACGGTTGATCGTCATTGGAAGCGCAGCGCTCTGTCCGGTGGCAATCGTCGCCGGATAGCTTGCCTCTCACGGAAGGGCTGGATGAAGTGATCTCACGCGCTTGATTTGACGACCGGCTGCGGTTGCGATCATGATATCTCCAGCCCGATAGCAAGCCATTGCCGGAGACTGTCCATGCGCACTTTTTCTCTCGCCGTCCTTTTCGCCGTGAGTCTGAACTTTGCTTCGGCAGCGGGAGCAGATGATCCGGTACAGGCGGCGCAAGCGCTCATTCAGCAGCAGATCCAGGCCTTTCTTCACGACGATGCGGCGACGGCCTATTCCTTTGCGGCCCCCGGCATCAAGTCGCTTTTCCCGGACAAGGATACATTCTTCGCCATGGTGAAGAAGAGCTATCAGCCGGTCTATCACCCCGGCAACTACGCTTTCGGCAAGAGCCGCGCCATCGACAACGGCGCCGTCGTCTATCAGGAAGTGTTGATCACCGGCACGGACGGCAAGGATTGGACCGCGATCTATCAGATCAACCAGCAACCTGACGGCAGCTACAAGATCAACGGCGTGCAGATCCTGCCGAATACGGAGAGCGAGGGGATCTGACAAAAGCCCCGATGCGCCCGGACGATCACCGTGGAAAAGGGATGTGCGGCACCTTACGAGATAGCGATGATCTCGAGTTCCTGACCGCCTGCGTCCACGATATCGCCGACAGACTTGCCCATCAGTACTTTTGCCACCGGCGATACGAAGGAAATCGATCCCGTCTTCGGATCAGCCTCGTCTTCTCCGACGATGCGATAGGTTTGTACGCGCCCGTCATCGCGGCTGAAGGTCACCTTATGGCCAAAGGCAACGACATCATTCGACACTGGATCGGCGACGAGCTGCGCGGTGCGGACTCTGGCGACGAAGTAGCGCGCATCGCGCAAAGGGTTTGACGTCTGCCGCCGCCGTTCATTGACGTCTTCGATTGCGCTTGCTGCCTCATAGGCCTCGCGAGCCTGCCTCAGTTGCTCTTCCAGCGCTTGCAGCCCTGTTTCCGTCACAAGGTTGGGATGAGGCGAAATCGGGCGATCGGGCAACAGGGTTTCCGACGCAGTCTCGAAACTCTCTTCCTTGGTGAAAGCAACAGCCAATCTCAAACTCCGATCAGTCAGCAAACGATGTTACGATGCGCAAAGCGAAGGCTCCACGCATCTGCGAGATGAATAATATAGGACGATAAACTCCGAAGCGCCAATTTTGGCTATGCCTCGCCGCTCGCCAATCTCGGCTTTCGCCTAGTTGCTGCCGAGCGCTTCCTTGACTGCGAGTTCGGCCATCGCAAGCGCGGCTTCGCGGGTCTTTGCTGCGGCGATGAAGCGACCATTGTGGCAGAAACTCGCCCCTTCGACGCCGGAGACTTTCTCGAGCTCCTGATTGCTGAGACCAGCCCAGGCGGCAGGCAGATCTGCTCGCAGCTCGAAGCCATCCTCCGCGCGGCGAATGCCGGTGACGCACCAATCCTTTTCACGGGGATGAACGACAAAGAGCAGATGGTCGGCGCCAGCCTTTACGATCGCCGGGCGGAACGGCATTCCCATTGGAAGCTCGAGAACACGTCCCTCGCCCGTTTCCCGGATCGCTTTCTGGACGATCGATTCAGCCCGCAATTTCGCGGCGCTGCCGGCAATCTTCGCCTCGACGAAACTGCGGGCGATGGCGAGCGCGTTGTGGAAGGCACGATCATCGGCATCGGGAGCTGTTTCGTCGAATACCGGTTTCAAGGTTTCCAACAGGGCCGGCAGCGTCAGTCCGGCGAGCGGCCCCGCAATGGCGGGGCTGATCGCGCCATTGTCCGTAAGGTCGATCGGCAGCACGAAGCCGGCATCGAACGAGGCATGGATCGCCTCGATATGCGCTTCAGGAATCGCCAGGGCGGCGAGATAATCGCGGCCGTAGTGCTTCCAGACCAATCCGAACGAGCTGTAGGGCTGGCCATCCTCCCGCAGCGGAGCACCGCGCTGATGGTGATCGAAAATGCGAGCTTCAGCGTCATAGGCACCACCGACATCGTAAATGATGCGATCGGCACCGGGCGCGATCCATTCGGGAGCCCTGCTGCGGACGAGGCGGGCCTGCGGAAAAAGCCGGGTGAGGATAACGCTGGACAGCAACTCATCGGCGTGAAAGCCACCGGAATGGGTGACGAGAAAATCTGGGATCATGCAGCTATGCGCCTTGTGTTCGCGGATGGGTCGCTTGGGGTAAGCACCAGATAGCCGCTGCCGCGGGCCAGCTCAACCCCGCCTGCCGCGCATTTTTCGGTGATATCGGGCCAGTTCCAGACAATCGATTTTGGCTGCGAAACGACGAACTCCCGATCGGTATTGCACCCAAAAAAGAGCCCGCCAATTCGCACGGATATCCCCTATCGTCGCGGCATTGTTTTTTCAGCAAAATTAGGAGCATACCCGTGAACGCCTACCTCGATGCCATGAGGAAATACGCCACATTCAGCGGCCGCGCGACGCGGTCGCAATTCTGGATTTTCACTCTGATATTCTTCATCGCAATTTGCATTGCGGCCGTGCTCGACGTGTCGCTTGGAACCACCGTAAGCGGCGGCGGCATCATCAGCACCATCGTTTCCCTCGTACATCTGCTGCCGGCGATTTCCGTCTATGTCCGCCGCCTGCACGATACGGACAGGAGCGGATGGTGGTACTGGTTCAATCTCGTTCCGATCGTCGGACCGATCGTGATGCTGGTATTCCTGTGCACGCGCTCCACGGCGGGCGCCAACCGCTTCGGCCCAGCCGCTTAACCGCGACTGCAGAACAAAAGACCCGTCACCACCAAGGGGACGGGTCAAATAATGACACGTGTCTGTCGACTTCAAACGTAAAGAAGGCTCAAGGGCAGATACGCCCCGGTCTCAAGCTCACACGGGCTCTAGATCGCCCCTCGCCCAATTTTCCTGCGTCTCGGCCATGAAGTCCGCAAACCGGTCCTCGGCGATGGCCTTGCGAATGCCCTGCATCAGTTCCTGATAATAGGCGAGATTGTGCCAGGAGAGCAGCATGCCGCCGAGCGCCTCATTGGCACGCACGAGATGATGCAGATAAGCGCGGGAATAATCACGCGAGGCCGGGCAGCTGGACTGGTCGTCGAGTGGGCGCATGTCCTCGGCATGGCGGGCATTGCGGATATTGACCTTGCCGCGGCGGGTGAAGGCCAGACCGTGACGACCTGAACGGGTCGGCATCACGCAGTCGAACATATCGATGCCGCGCGCCACGGACTTCAGAATATCATCCGGCGTGCCGACGCCCATCAGGTAGCGTGGCTTGTTGAACGGCAGTTCCGGCAGTGTCAGCTCCAGCATGCGCAGCATGACGTCCTGCGGCTCGCCGACGGCAAGCCCCCCGACGGCATAGCCCTTCAGGTCCATCTGGCTCAACGCCTGCGCCGAGCGAACACGCAGCTCCGGAACGTCGCCGCCCTGCACGATGCCGAACATCGCCTTGCCCGGCTGGTCGCCGAAAGCAACCTTGCAGCGTTCGGCCCAGCGCAGCGACATTTCCATTGCGCGCTCGATTTCCTTCGGCGTCGAAGGCAAAGCCACGCATTCGTCGAGCTGCATCTGGATATCGGAACCGAGCAGTCCCTGGATTTCGATCGAACGCTCCGGCGACATATGATGCAAGCTGCCGTCGACGTGCGATTTGAAGGTCACGCCCTGCTCGTCAAGCTTGCGCAGCCCGGAAAGCGACATCACCTGGAAACCGCCGCTGTCCGTCAGGATCGGATACGGCCAGCGGATCAGCTCATGCAGGCCACCCAGCCGCGCGACGCGCTCGGCGGTCGGGCGCAGCATCAGGTGATAGGTATTGCCGAGAATGATATCGGCGCCGGTGTCACGCACCTGATCGAGATACATGGCCTTGACGGTGCCGACCGTGCCAACGGGCATGAAAGCAGGCGTGCGGATCGTGCCGCGGGGCATAGAAACCTCGCCGAGGCGGGCGCCGCTGTCGGTCTTCTTCAATTCGAATTGAAAGCTCTCGCTCATCTCGTCTCAGTCTTTCCGGTGGAGCAGGCTGGCATCGCCATAGGAATAGAAGCGATAGCCCGTCTCAATAGCATGGTCATAGGCCGCGCGCATGGTGTCCAGGCCAGCGAAGGCCGATACCAGCATGAACAGCGTCGAACGCGGCAGGTGAAAATTGGTCATCAACAAATCGACCGCCTTGAAGCGGTAGCCAGGCGTGATGAAGATGCCGGTGGCGCCAGACCAGGGCTTGATCTCGCCGCTATCCTCCGCCGCGCTTTCGATCAAACGCAGCGAGGTGGTGCCGACGCAGACAATGCGCCCGCCCCTCGCCTTGACGGCATTCAGCTTGGCGGCGGTCTCGGCACTGACATAACCGATCTCGAAATGCATCTTGTGGTCTTCGGTGTCATCGGCCTTGACCGGCAGGAAAGTGCCTGCGCCGACATGCAGCGTCACGAAGTGCCGCTCGATGCCCATCGCGTCGAGGCTCGCAAACAGTGACGGCGTGAAATGGAGGCCGGCGGTCGGCGCGGCGACGGCGCCTTCCTCGCGGGCATAGATGGTCTGGTAGTCGGCGCGGTCGCGCTCGTCCTCAGGCCTCTTGGCAGCGATATAGGGCGGCAACGGAATGTGCCCTACGGCGGCAATCGCCTCATCCAGCGCCGGTCCTGACAAATCGAAACGCAGCGAGATTTCGCCACCCTCGCCCTTTTCCTCCACGACAGCATCGAGCGCACCGAGGGCGCAGACATTTTCACCATGGCCGAACTGAATACGGTCGCCAACCTTGATGCGCTTGCCCGGCTTGGCGAACGCCTTCCAGCAATCGGGCGCCGCGCGCATGTGTAGCGTCGCCGAAACCTGCTGACCGGGGGCGCCTTCGCGATGGCGGATGCCTTCCAACTGGGCGGGGATCACCTTGGTGTCGTTGAAGACGATGGCATCGCCGGGTCTCAGGAAAGACGGCAGATCGCGGACCGTATGGTCGCTGAGCACATCGGGGGAATTCGGATCGACGACGAGCAGGCGCGCGCTGTCGCGCGGCTCCGCGGGCCTGAGCGCGATGCGCTCGTCCGGCAGGTCGAAATCGAAAAGGTCTACACGCATTCAACTTATCTCAGCAAAGCGAAACCCGCCCCTCGCACCATCGGCGCGAGAGGCGGGTTTCAGGAATAATCACGATCAGACGTCAGCGGCAACCCGAGCGGAGACGATCGAGTCCGGATCACGCACCGGCTCGCCGCGCTTGATCTTGTCGACGTTCTCCATGCCGGAGATGACCTGGCCCCAAACCGAATACTGCTTGTTGAGCCACGGGGCGTCGGTAAAGCAGATGAAGAACTGCGAGTTGGCGGAGTTCGGGTTCTGCGAACGCGCCATCGAGCAGGTGCCACGGACGTGCGAGGTCGCCGAGAATTCAGCCTTCAGGTCCGGCTTGGAAGAGCCGCCGGTGCCTGCGCGTGCGGTGTTGCCACCAGCCTTGCCGTGCTCGACGTCGCCGGTCTGCGCCATGAAGCCGTCGATGACGCGGTGGAATACGACGTTGTCATAGGCCTTCTCGCGTGCGAGTTCCTTGATGCGCGCGACGTGCTCGGGAGCAACTTCCGGCAGCAGCTGAATGACGACCTGACCCTTGGTGGTTTCCAGGATGAGGGTGTTTTCGGGATCCTTGATCTCAGCCATTTGCGTTTCCTCTTCTATCGTCTTGAAATTATTTCTTGCCAACCGTGACCTTGACCATCCGGTCGGGGCTGGTGACTTCACCATTCTCGCCCTGGCCGCGCTTGATCTTGTCGACATTCTCCATGCCCGAGACGACCTTGCCGACGACCGTGTACTGGCCGTTCAGGAAGTCGCCATCGGCGAACATGATGAAGAACTGCGAGTTGGCGGAGTTAGGGTCCTGGGCGCGAGCCATGCCGACGGTACCGCGGGTGAACGGAACCTTGGAGAATTCGGCCGGCAGGTTCGGCATGTCGGAACCGCCGGTGCCGGCCTTCTGCGCGTCGTAGCCCTTGGTCATGTTGCCGTACTGAACGTCGCCGGTCTGCGCCATGAAGCCATCGATGACGCGGTGGAAGGCGACGCCATCATATTCACCCTTCTTCGCCAGCGCCTCGATCTGTGCGACGTGCTTCGGCGCCACATCAGGCATCAGCTGGATGACCACGGGACCGTCCTTGAGCTGGATGGTCAGGAAATCGTCGGCTGCTGCCGTCAGTGCGCTGCC
>JAGWJK010000273.1 GCA_028865845.1 Rhizobiaceae bacterium | reverse complement strand
GAGCGCCTATGAGCAGGCCTGCACCATCATGGGGCCTGAAAATGCCGCGACCGTGATTGCCTGCATCCTCGAACGAGCCGGGCACATCAACTCGGCCGGCGGCTATCTGCGCGATCTGACCGCAAAGGCGGAACGCGGCGAATTCTCGCTTGGACCGATGCTGATGGCGCTCATGCGTGCCCATGCCGGGCCGGCAAGGAGGGCGGGGTGATGTCATTGTCGATCGAATGAGCAACGGCTGATCATGTAGGTTCGCGGCGAGGTTCCAAGCATACGGCGAAACATCGTGGTGAAGGCGGCGACGCTCTCATACCCGGCTTCGAGCGCAATGTTGGTCACCGGCTGGCCCTCGGCAAGCTGGGGCAGGCAGGAAAAGACGCTCGCCTGCTGACGCCATGTCGTGAAACTGACACCGGTCTCCTTGCGAAATTGTCGGGTGAAGGTCCTGCGGCTCATTGCCAGTTTCTCGGCCCAGTCATCCAGCCGTGCATTGGGCGTCGGGCTTGCCAGATAGTCGCGGCAAAGTGCAGCCATCCGCCGCTCGGAAGGGAAGGGCAGTCCGAGCGGGCGTTCTTCGAGTGTCGAGATCTCCTCGATCAGAAGGGAAAGGACGAGTTCCGCCTTGCGGTTTCCGACTGGTGCTTCTCCGAGGCGGACGGCTTCAAGCAGAAGGCTGCGGGCGAGATCTGTGACTTCGACGACACGCGGCGCGTCGTCGTCGGATTGCGGACTGCGTGGGGTCACGTAAACGGATTTCATGCTGACGTCGCTCAGTATTTCGATGGCGTGTTCCAGACCGACGGGGATGAACAGGGCGTGCCCCGGTGGAATCATCCAGCGCCGGCGCGAGGTCAGAACGAGAACGACGCCTGAAAAAACGCAGAGCAACTGCGTGCGCCGATGATGATGCCAGGGGACGATGTGGCCGAGCGGCGGTTCGGAACTGTGGACCAGCACATCCGCGTCAGATTCCTCCATCCAGCGCATGTTGCGCTCATGGCTGTCACCAAGCGTCACCAACAGCTGTTCCGAGTGCTTTTCCATTTTTTGGCCCGATCGAGAAAGAATTGGACCAAAACACGAAAGAAGGACACCTGCAAGCAGTGTAGAAGGCGGATCAATGGGCCGGCTGAAAAGAATCGACCGGCGAAGGAAGGAAAACCCAATGGTTGCGGCATTTTCGGGCACTCCGGCCCGATTTGAAAAGACGACGATTTCAATCGTGGTGGCGGTCAGCGTCTGCCATCTGCTCAACGATATCATGCAATCGCTGCTGGTGTCGCTTTATCCCATGTTCCGGGAGAACTACGCGCTCGATTTCGTTCAGATCGGCTTGCTGACGATGACGTTCCAGATCACGGCATCCCTGCTGCAGCCGATCGTTGGTCTGGTCACCGATCGGTGGCCGATGCCCTATTCCTTGCCGATCGGAATGGTGTGCACGTTTTCCGGCCTTGTGATGCTCGGTTATGCCGGCAATTTCCCGCTTCTGTTGGTTGCTGCGAGCTTGATCGGTTTCGGCTCGGCAATATTCCATCCGGAATCGTCGCGCGTCGCGCGGTTGGCCTCCGGCGGCCGTCACGGCCTGGCGCAGTCCTTGTTCCAGCTTGGAGGCAATGCCGGGTCGGCGGTTGGGCCGCTGCTCGCCGCCTTCATCGTCCTGCCGCATGGGCAATCGAGTGTGGCCTGGCTTTCGGTTCTCGCCGTCATCGGCTTCATCGTTCTGAGCTGGGTCGGCAATTGGTATGTCAACCATCGACGCCAGCATGCGAGCCGCCCCTTGCCGAGCAAGGCATTGCCTCTGGCACGCAATAAGGTTCTATGGGCGCTGCTCATCCTGATCCTGCTGACGGCGACCAAAAATGTCTATCTGGCAAGCATTTCCAGCTACTTCACTTTCTACGTCACCGACAAGTTCCAGCTGAGCGTCCGCGATGCGCAGCTGATGCTTGCTCTTTTCCTTGGCTCGGTGGCTGCCGGCACGATCCTCGGCGGTCCGGTTGGCGATCGCTTCGGCGCCCGGTTCGTTATCTGGTTTTCGATCCTCGGCGTCATCCCGTTTGCGATGCTGATGCCCTATGCCAACCTGTTCTGGACCGGCGTACTCACGGTTGTCATCGGACTGGTGCTGGCTTCTGCCTTCCCGGCGATCGTGGTCTTTGCCCAGGAACTGCTTCCCGGTCGTGTCGGTCTGGTGGCCGGGATCTTCTTCGGTTTTGCCTTCGGGGCAGGGGGTCTTGGGGCGGCGCTGCTCGGGGATCTCGCCGACACGCATGGCATCAGCTTCGTTTACACGATCTGCTCCTATCTGCCGTTGCTTGGTCTGTTCACCGTCTTCCTGCCGCGTATTCCGCGACATTGACAGGCAGGCGGGGCGCAGGCCCCGCCTTATCCTTCAACGGATGGCATTTCCACTGCCGTCAAAGCGGTGCAGCCTCTCGGCCGGAAAGACAAGGGAAACCTGGTCCCCGGCCGACACCATGAGATCGCCGCCGCCGCGCACGATCAGCCGGCCCGCATCGGCGACGTCGACGCTGAGGAATGTGTCGCTGCCCAAGTGCTCGGCGAAAACCACCTGACCCGTGATGCCGTTGTTGTCCGAAGCCAGCTGGATATGTTCCGGCCGGATGCCGAGCGTCGTTGCGCCTGCCGTCTCGGCGTGACGCCCGGTTATCAAATTCATCGCCGGAGAACCGATGAAGCCGGCAACGAAAAGATTGGCCGGCGATCTGTAGAGTTCCAGCGGCGTGCCGATCTGCTCGATGCGGCCCTGGTTCAGAACGACGATCTGGTCGGCCATCGTCATCGCCTCGGTCTGGTCGTGGGTGACGTAGATCGTCGTCGTCTTCAGCCGGTCGTGCAGGCCGCGGATTTCCGAGCGCATCTGCACGCGCAATTTTGCGTCGAGGTTGGAGAGCGGCTCATCGAAGAGAAAAACCTTAGGGTCGCGCACGATCGCTCGGCCCATGGCCACGCGCTGGCGCTGCCCACCGGATAGAGCGGCCGGCTTGCGGGCGAGATAGGGGCCGAGCGCCAGGATGCCGGAAGCGTGGTCGATGCGCTTGCTGATCTCGCCCTTGTCGCTGCGCATCAGGCGAAGCGCAAAACTCATGTTCTCCGCTACGGTCATGTGCGGATAGAGCGCGTAATTCTGAAACACCATGGCAATGTCCCGCTCCCGCGGCGCCAGATCGTTCACCACACGTCCATCTATGCTCATTTCGCCGTCGGAGATGGATTCCAGCCCGGCGATCATGCGCAGCAACGTCGATTTCCCGCAGCCTGAGGGGCCGACGAGCACCACGAATTTTCCATCCTCGATCTCGACGTTGAGATTATGCAGAACCTGCAATCCGCCATACCGCTTCGAGACATTATCGACAACCACACGCGCCATTCAGAACCTCCCTTGACACAAAAACAAAGTGATTTAATATAAATATTGCCTGTTCGATGAACCGTCGTCAACGGGAGGGCGGGCAACAAATTTTGGGAGGGATTTATGAATTATCTGACGCGCCGCGTGGTTGCGGTGGCTGCCGCCTCTATGGTGGCCTTGCCGGTTTTCGCTGCGGATCTGGTCACGAACGAGCGTGCGGGCCTTGCCGATGCGCCGAACAAACTGGTCTTTGCGTTGCCGGCTTGGGAGAGCCCATCATTCTCGGCCGTTCCGGCCTGGGCTGACGGTTACAAGAAGCTGTTTAGCGATTTCATTTCCAAACATCCGGACTGGCAGATCGATTTCCAGTACCAGAGCGACGACACCGGACAGGTTGCCGCGCGCCTCCTGGAGCAGGCGAAGGCCGGAAACGCGCCGGATTGTTCGGCGATCGACAGCTTCGTGCTGCAGCAGTTCATCGACAACCGCGTGCTGAAGCCGATGACGCCTTATTTCACCAAGGATCAGGTGTCCGATCTCTTCCCCTTCATACGCGACGTCGTCGTTGCCAAGGATGGGCAGCTCTATGCCTGGTGGTGGGCGACCGATATCCGCGTGCTCTGGCGCAATACCGACATCGTTCCCGATGCGCCGAAGACCTGGGCCGATCTGAAGGCCGCCGCACTCGCCTCCAAGAAAAAGGGCATGGAGGGCGTTCTCTTCAATGCAGGCCGTTGGGAAGGCACGACCTTCGACTGGCTCGCGAACTTCTGGTCGCAGGGCGGCGAACTCGTCGACGCCAATGCCAAGCCGATCTTCGGAGAGGGCGACAACCGCGCCAAGATGATCAAGGCGGTCAACTACTACAAGGATCTGGTGGATTCGGGTGCAGCGCCGAAGCGGGTCCTCAACATCAAGGCCTATGACGATATCAACGCTGCCGCCGCCGCCGGCACTTCGGCACTCTTCATCGGCGGCAATTTCCAATATGGCCAGCTGAAGAACGCGTTGGAGCCGGAAGACTTCGCCAAATGGCAGCCGTCGCCGATCCCCGGCCCGACGGAATCGCAACATTCCGCGGGCACCGGCGGCTGGGCCTTCGGTTCCTTCAGCAACGATCCGAAGAAGGTCGAGTTCTGCGCCGATCTCGTCAAAGAGATCTATAACGGCCCCGCCAATGCCTTGCAGGATCAGTTGCCGACGCAGCTTTCGCTGTTTGACAAGTATGATCAGTTCAAGACGCCGATCGACAAGGGGTTTGCCGCCGCGCTTGAAAGCGGCAAGGCGCGACCCGGTGTCGCCATCTACCCGGAAATCTCCAATCAGATCCAGATCATGATGGGCGACGTTCTTTCCGGCACCAAAACGACCGAAGAGGCAGTCGATACCGCTTACAAGGCATCACTCGCCGCGTACTCCAGCAAATAATCGTTTCGGCGGGCGGGCTTTCCCGCCGAACATGTGGCAACCTTGTCCCGGTAGGACGTGGCGCGATTCTCTCAAGGAGACGGCGCCACGTCCGTGTCGCGATTAGGTTGGGGATGGAACCTATTTCATGACTGTCGCAGCATTCAGCAATTCTACGGGCCGAGTACGTATTTCGAGCCGGCCGCTTTCCAGCACGGCCTTGCCGTGGCTTTTGCCGGTGATCCTGGTGCTGGGGTTGTTTTATCTCTATCCAATCCTTGATGCGTTTCGGCTGGCCTTCACCAACCAGACCCTGCTTGGGAGCGAGTCGGGCTATTCGCTCGATAAAGCGAAGCAAATACTCGGCAATCCAGCCTTGCCCCTCACATTGTGGATGACCTTCGTTTTCACGCTCGGCAGTGTCGTTGGTCAGCAGCTGCTCGGCCTGTTCATTGCGCTGGTGGTCATACGGGCGGAGAAACGGCGGCTTTACGGCGCCACCTTGCTGCGCACCGCCGTCATGGTCGCCTGGGTCGTTCCGGGTATCGCCGGTGGCATCGTCTGGCAGATGCTGTTCAGCGAGGCGCCGTTCGGCGCCATCAACGGACTGTTGCGCCTAGGTGGCATCGAGCCAGTCGCCTGGCTTTCGGACCCAAATATCGCCATCTGGTCCGTGGTTATTTCGAATATCTGGCGCGGCACGGCTTTCTCGATGATCGTGATGTATGCGGCGCTGAAGACCATCGATCCCGTGCTCTACGAAGCGGCGGCCGTCGACGGCGCCAACCCGTTGCAACGGTTCTGGTATGTGATCCTGCCGCAGTTGCGCACCGCGATCCTGGTCAACATGGTCATCATCACCATCCAGACCTTGAACACGTTCGACGCCATTCTATCATTGACGGGGGGCGGACCTGGTCGAGCGACAGAAGTACTATCGCTCTTCACTTACAATCTTGTCTTTCGTAACTTCGATCTCGCGGGGGGAAGTGTATTGTCGGTGCTGATGCTGATAATCAGTCTGGTGCTCGCGATGATCTATGCCCGCTTCCTGCCGAAGGAGACCGCCGAATGAGTGCGAAGCTCAGGGAACGTATCGCGGATGCGCTCAGCTATCTGTTCATGCTGGTTGTCCTCGCCTTTTTCGCCGGACCGCTGCTTTGGCTGCTGTCGCTGGCCTTGCGCAGCCGAAAGGAAATTTATCTGGGCGTTGCCCGTTTCATCCCGAAATATCCGACGCTCGACAATTTCTATGCGGTGCTGACCAATGCATCCTTTGCCGGCTATCTCTGGAACGCCCTCCTCCTCTCCTGCCTTTCCGCACTTGGGGTTCTCATTGTCTCGTTGCCCGCGGCTTACGCTTTTTCGCGTCTGCCTTTGCGGGGGAAACCAGGTTGGCTTCTGGCGATCCTGGCCTTCCAGATGGTGTCGCCGCTGGTGATCATGGTGCCGCTCTATCGCTATATGAGCTGGCTGGGCCTGGTGAATAATCTC
>JAGWJK010000272.1 GCA_028865845.1 Rhizobiaceae bacterium | reverse complement strand
CATCTGTGCCGTCTTGTTGGACAGATCGATAATGCGGCCGGGATGATAAGGGCCGCGATCGTTGACGCGCACGATGATGGAGGAGCCATTCTCCACATTGGTCACGCGAGCATAGCTCGGCAGCGGAAAGGTTGGATGCGCGGCAGTCAGGCTCAACTGGTCATAGACTTCGCCGTTTGCGGTCAGGCGACCATGAAAAGCCGAGCCATACCAGGACGCGATGCCAACCTTGTCGTAGGAATAATCTTCCTTCGGATAGTACCACTTGCCTTTGACCTGGTAAGGGTTGCCGACCATGAAGCGGCCACCGCCCTTCGGCACAGGGCCGTTGGCTACGACGCGCGGGCTCGCCTTCACGCCGTATTCTTTTTCGGAGAAATACTCCTTGCCGTGTTGATGAGTTTGGGCAACCTGTTTGGTCGTTCCGCAGGCAGTAACGGTGGCGCACATCAAAGAGAGAGCAAGCCAACGCATACCCGTTGCGTAATTCGCCGCACGATTATCGAATTTCATCTGTCCCACGCCGTTACTCAAAATTACTGTGGCAAAGCCATGCCCGGCATATCCCTGACACCGGTATTCTGCTACGCCTCAATCACCTAACGGTACTTTAATCATGATTGCATCTTGTCGAATTTGCGATTGAATTTGATCGGGAACGGATATTTCCGAGAATTATGGTTAATGAATGGTAGCTTTAAGGCGCCGTAAACAGGTGTCTTTTGCCGGCAATAACAACCAAAAAGCGCGTTATCCCGCTGAAATTTCCGTTGGTTGTGTCTCATATTGTTAGCAAAGGTCGGCAGATCGCATCAGAAGCCTTGAAGCGCCGTCTCTCCACATTTCGGGCATCGGGAGGCCACAAAGAGGCCTTGGGACCAAGGCCACGATACAAGATCACGGTCACGAGCGGTCCCCGTTGAGACAGCGATGTTCGGAAATTCTACATCGGACCGCGAAATGTACCCAATTGGTAGCGTCGCCGAAATGTGGCATTCGTGGTCGTGGAAAGTGCGACTCACCCCAGCCAAAAGCCGCGGGCAATGGTTTGGCCACCGCATCAGCTGCGGAAAATCGTTGACCGTTAGAGTGTGCCCGGCGCCTTAACTGAGGCGGGCGATCGCATCGTCAAGGCTGTTGATCGCCCTATTCTCGCGGGCGATCATGCCGTCGATATCGATATCCTCATTCACCCATTTCGTCCGGGTGCCTTGCACCTTCATCGACAACAGCTCGTTGCGATGCGCGACCTTCTCGTCCCTCATCTTGACAAGCTTCAAGCGAAAATCGTCGTTCATCGTCAGCCCCTCTTTTACCCCAGAGACAAATTATACCGGCCATTATCCTCCACTTCCAGGGCCGCCGTCACCTGTTAAAAACTCGGGATACTGAATCATTTCGCGATCATTCCTGTCGAGAGTCGGACCATTCGTCATTAGACGCACGCCTGCGCCACCTTCCACTGTTTCGCCGGCGGAAAGAAACACTACACCCGCATCCTCAAGCGCCCGCCGGATCGCATCCGGCGCCTCACTGGCGGCTACGGATTGACCCGCTTCGAAATCGTCCAGAGCAGCCAAGTCCACCCTCGCCCGCTTGGCAAGATCATCCGTGGAAAGATTGACGAGCGCCCGCCCGGCCCTGCATTGATCTGGCGTAAACAAGAGACTTCCTTCACGGGTTTCGGAGCGACGAAATTGGCTTTGCTTTTCGCAGGTTGGACACGCGATGCGTTCGGCTTATCGAGACGACCCTGCGGTGCCAGTGAGATCGGTAAGCTGACCGCCGACCCACGGTTCGTAAGTCTGCCGACGCAATTCATCGCAGCGCGTCCGGCTGAAACTATTCGCTGTCATGGCCCTCATGACCATCATCCAACCGGTTATTCGGGTCGGCGACGATAGCCGCCTTCCTCGGCGCTTTCTCCTGCTTATCCTCACGAACGCGGCTATGCTGGATCTTCGCCAGCGCCTGCTCGTTTTCCTGTCCGTCATCGAGATTGCGCGATGAATTGGTCGACATGGTAACTCTCCTTTGCGTTCCAAGGAGAAACCCGGCTGTTGCGATCATGTTCCGGGAAAAGGCGCACATCGTAATTATGGCGCCCGGAGCGGCAAGCCATCTATGATGAGAATTATCGATTAAAATCAATAATATATGGCGGAAGAGGTGGGATTCGAACCCACGGTACGGTTTCCCGCACGCCGGTTTTCAAGACCGGTTCCTTAAACCACTCGGACACTCTTCCATGTGATTGGAAAGGTTGAGAAATCAACATTTCGTTGATCGCCCGGAAACGGCAGCAGCTACCGATTTGGTATCCAATCACTCGACGGCTGGCTTTTTAGCAGCTTTGGCCGTCGCGTCAACCGGATCCCGGTCGTTTGTAAACGCGTCGGGCATCCCGATTTTTTCGTTCGGCTCGGACGGAAATAATTCCGTGGCTTCCGTCAGCCCGAGCCGCTGATCAACCTTCTTTCATCGGTATTCCGGCTTCTTTCACGGCCTCCAGGAAGGCGCGTCTCGCGTCCTCGGGCGTGCGCTTGCCGGTGACCACGTCGGCGCAGACCAGCAGGGCGCGGTCAAGCGCCGGTGCCTCGTCCAGGGGCCAATCCTCGATCATCGCCCATGAGGCAGCTTGGGTTGTATCGATAACCACCCATTCTTCGGGGCTCTCAAGCGCGATCGTAACCGGCTTGCTCCATTTTCTTTCCATGATACGGGTTCCAGACTTCGAGATCGCGGCGTGAAAAGAGAACGGCTTCGGCCTCTTGATCACGCGACCCTCTTGATCGCATATCGCAATAAAATCAACCTCGTCTCCAGGCGGAAGGCAAGACACCTATCCATGACATCAGACGATCAATTCTCGCCCATCGGCGTCCCGCCTCTCTCCGGCGATGCGCTTACGGCTTTCTTTGCCCGTGATTCCGTGGTGGTGGCGTCCGAGCTTATCGGTACGCGCGTCACCGTCGATGGCGTTGGCGGCCGCATCGTCGAGACGGAGGCCTATCGGCCCGACGACGAGGCATCCCACAGCTTCCGCGGGCCGACTCCGCGCACGACTGTGATGTTCGGTCCGGCTGCACGCGTGTACGTCTACCGCTCCTACGGCATTCATTGGTGCCTGAATTTCGTCTGTTCTCATGCTAGCGCGGTGCTCATCCGGGCCGTCGAGCCGGAGAGCGGCATCGAGGAGATGATCCGGCGGCGCGGGGTCGCCGATATTTTCGGGCTTTGCAGCGGTCCGGGAAAACTGACGCAGGCAATGGGCATCGATATTGGCCTGAACGGCGTGGCGCTCGACGCGGCGCCCTTCGCATTTATGCTTGCCGAGCCGGTTGCAGTCGTCGCCGGCAAGCGGATCGGCATCACCAAGAACGTCGATCCGCTCTGGCGTTTCGGCGCGGCCGGCTCGCGTTTCGTCAGCCGACGCTTTTCGTGAAAACTTTCCAAAGGGGCCGCCGGGGTGGTGCCCGGCGGCCATGCAGCCACGCAGTGAAACTGGAAAGACTGCGCGGCTATTCCATCGCAACGCTGTGGTCGACCACCGGCGCGACCTTCGGCTTGCGCAGCAATACCAGCAGCGGCATCGCACAGATCGACATCAGCATCAGCAGCTTGAAATCGTCCATGTAGGCGATGATGGTCGCCTGCGTGGTGATGACGCCGTCAAGCGCTGCGCGGCCGGCCGCGGTGAAGGGACTCATGCCCTGGGCTGCCGTTGCATCGAAATAGCGGTTGAACGGCGTGACATAGGCAGCGATCGTCGAATGATTGACCTGCGTGTTCTCGGTGATCAGCATCGATACCACGGAGATGCCGACGCTCGATCCGATATTGCGCGAGAGGTTGTAGAGGCCGGTCCCCTCGCCGCGCATATGTGCCGGCAAGGTGGCAAAGGCGATGGTCGTCAGCGGCACGAAGAGGAAGCCGAGGCCGGCACCCTGAACGAAGCCGACCCAGATCAGCGTCCATTGCGAGACTTCCGGAGTCCAGCCGGTCATGTCGTACATCGCCCAGGCGGTGAGCCCGAGGCCAAGCAGCAGCAGCCAGCGCGTATCGACCTTTCCGATCAATCGGCCCACCATGAACATGCAGCTCATCGTCCCGAGACCGCGTGGGCCCATGACGATGCCGGCGGTCACGACCGGATAGCCCATCAGCGTCTGCAGGTACGGCGTCATCAGCGCCAGCGAGGCCAGATAGGTGACGCCGACGATGAAGATGAACAGCATGCTGACGGCAAAGTTCTGGTCGAGAAACAGCCTCGGATTGACAAAGCTCCTCTCCGCCGTGAAGGTGTGCACGAGGAAGAGGTAGAAGGCACAGACGCAAACCAGCGCCTCGATGATGATTTCGCCGGAATAGAACCAATCGAGCTGTTCACCGCGGTCGAGGAACAGCTGCAGCGACGCAATGGCGATCGACAGCATGCCGAAGCCCATCCAGTCGAGCTTCGCAAGCGCATCCAGCTTGGTTTCGACGACGTAGACGACGATGCCGAAGAAGGCGAGAGCGCCGATCGGCACGTTGATGTAAAACACCCAGCGCCAGCTGATATTGTCGGTGAGCCAGCCGCCGATGACAGGCCCAAGCACCGGACCGACCATCACCGAAACGCCGAAAAGCGCCATGGCGCGACCGCGTTCCTCGACATTATAGATGTCGAGCAGGATGCCTTGCGACAGCGGCACCAACGAGGCGCCGAACAGGCCCTGCAGCAGCCGGAAGCCGACGATCTGGATCAGCGACTGCGACAGGCCGCAGAGGACGGAGGCGACGACGAAGCCGGTGATGGCAACCAGCAACACGCGCTTGCGGCCGAATTTCGCCGCGAGGAAACCGGATGGCGGCGTCATGATGGCGGCGGCGACGATGTAGGAGGTCAGCACCCAGTTGATCTGGTCGGCGCTGGCTGAAACGTCGCCCTGGATATGCGGCAGCGCGACGTTGGCGATGGTGGTATCCAGCGCCTGCATGATGACCGCAAGGATCACGCAGGCGGTAATGGCACCGCGATTGGCGACAGGCGCCGGGGATGAAGCGCTGGGGTTACTCATGATCCTGACCGCCGGACTTACCGAACAGCTTTGCGATGGAATCCGGCAGGCCGCGGGCATGGCCGGTATCGACGTCGACGACGGCGCTCATGCCAACGCGCAGCGGCGGCTTGCCCTGCATGTCGTCGATGCTGACCATCATCGGAATGCGCTGGACGACCTTCACCCAGTTGCCGGTGGTGTTCTGCGCCGGCAGCAGCGAGAAGCTCGAGCCGGAGGCCGGCGCGATGCTGGTAACAGTGCCCTTCCACGTGACGCCCGGATAGCTGTCGACGGCAATCGACACCTTCTGGCCGGGCTTCACATAGGTGAGCTCGGTTTCCTTCGGGCTGGCATTGATCCACATATTGTCCGTCGAGACCAGCGAGAAGCCCTGCTGGGCGGCGGTCAAATAGGCACCGACCTGCAGCGACGGCACATTGGTGGTGATGCCGTCGAAGGGCGCGCGCACGATCGTATCGTCAAGCTCGCGCTGTGCGTTGTCGACGGCTGCCTTGGCCTGCAGGTACAGCGGGTTCTGCTCGGCCGGCTGATCGGCATTGCCGCCGAGCTGGGCGAGTGTCGTGGTCGCCTGCGCCTGGGCAACGGAAACCTTCTGCTGCGCAGCCTCGAGATTGTGCTTTGCCTCGTCATAGGCGGCCTTGGAGGCGACCGAGCTGTTGATTAGGTTCTGCTGGCGATCATATTCCGTCTGGAAGTACGGAAGATCGGCCTGGGCCTGCGCTATTTGTGCCAGCGACTGCTTGTAGCTCGCCTGAAGGTTCAGGATCTGGTTATAGGCCGCGCCGAGCTGTGCCTGCGCGCCCTCAAGCGCGATCCGGAATGAGTCGGGCTTCAGGCGAAAGAGCACCTGTCCCTTCTTCACCACCTCGTTTTCATGCACGTCGACAGAGATCACCGTGCCGGAAACATCGGTCGAGACACCGACCATGTCAGCCTGGATGTAGGCGTTGTCGGTGGACATGATCTGTCCACCGGTGACGTAGTAGTAGCCGCCGATCACGAGAACGACAGGAAGTAGCGCGAAAAGAATCGGGCGTGTCGGGCTGCCGCGCTTGCGCGGCTTTTCGGGTGCTACGGGATGAGCCGGAGCCGCGGCACTTGCGGCAGCAGGTGCCGGCGCCGGATTGGAGGACGGCGCTTCTGCGACTTCGGATTGGGTCTGTTCGGCGGCGGAATTTGCGTTTGCGGGCACGCGGAGCGATGAAGATGCGTCAGCCATGATTTGTCTCTTTGTCGCCCGTCGTC
>JAGWJK010000271.1 GCA_028865845.1 Rhizobiaceae bacterium | reverse complement strand
TGGGGGCCGGCCAAGCTGGATCATCAGGGCCGGGCTTATCTCGACGGCATCAAGTATATCATCACCGGCGAAGACAGCGTGCGCATTGGTGCGTTGCTCTCAGGGCAGGCCGATTTCATTCGCCAGCTACAGGCCTATGACGAAAAGCAGGTCAGCGACCAGAGTTTTCCGATCTATGCGGCACCGACGCGTGGGGTGAACGACAGCATCGCCTTCCGTCCCGACAATCCGCTCGTTGCCGACCTGAAGGTCCGCCAGGCGCTGCTGCATGCGACCGACAACAAGGAGATCGTCAGTACCCTGTTTTCGGCCAACTATCCGCGTGCTCTGACGGTAATCTCGTCGGCTGCCGCCGGATATGAGGACCTGTCGTCGAAGCTCGCCTACGATCCGGCGCTTGCCGAAAAACTGCTTGATGAAGCCGGGTGGAAAAAGGATGCCGGCGGCGTTCGCGAAAAGGACGGCAAGCCGCTGTCGCTCGCCGTCTACGAATCGATACCGCAGCCGCAGAACAAGGCCGTCCTTCAGCTCGTCGCCCAGCAATGGGCAAAGATCGGCGTGAAGCTGCAGGTGCTCGCCGGAACCTCCGGCAATGCGGTGACCGACAACGTCGACCCGCAGAAGACGCCGCTCGTCGTTGCTGAAGTCGGTCGGGCGGATCCGGATGTCATCAAGAGCCAATTCTATCCGAAGAACCGCGATGCGTTGCTGCAGAAGGGTGGCCTCAATGCCAAGGCGACCTTCACCGACGACAAGCTGAACGGAATCCTCGAAAGCGTCGCCTCGGAAACCAACAGCGACAAGCGCCTCGCCAACGCCAAGGCGGCGCAGGAATACCTGCTCGACCAGGCCTACGTCATTCCCTTCTTCGAAGAGCCGCAGGTGTTTGCCGGTGCTCCCTATGTGAAGGGCATTGCCTTCGAGGCCGTGGGACGTCCGGCCTTCTACAGCACCTGGCTTGCCGAACATTGATGAGACGAACCGGCCCGGCGCTCAGCCGGGCCGGATTCCAGTGAAAGTGTGGTGATCGGTTATGGCGAGATATATTTTCCTGAGGATAGGGCAGGCCTTGCTGGTGCTATGGGCAGCATTCACGGTCTCCTTCGTGCTGCTGCAGGCAATGCCCGGCGACGCGATCCTGATCAAATTCCAGAATCCGGACTATGGCCTCAGCCCCGAGCAACTGGCCGATATCCGAGCTGCCTATGGTGCTGACGGATCGCTGCTGCAGCAGTATTTCCACACCGTCCGGAACTTCCTCACCGGCGACTTCGGCTATTCGCTCCAGGCGGGTGTTGCCGTCAGCCAGCAGATAGCCACCAATCTGCCGCCAACTCTGCTGCTCGCCGGCCTGAGCTTCCTGACGGCCACGATTCTTGCCCTCGTGATCGCCGTACTTTCGAACCTCTCCGGCTTTGGCTGGCTGCGCGGTTTCGTCCAGTCGCTGCCGTCGCTCTTCGTCTCGATCCCCACCTTCTGGCTTGGCATCATGCTCATCCAGATATTCTCGTTCCGACTTCGCCTCGTACCCGTCATCAATCCCGGTCCCTGGCAGGGTTTGATTCTGCCGATCCTCACCGTCGCTGTGCCTATCTCGGCACCGATCGCCCAGATTCTCTTGAGAAACATCGATGATGTCCTGACGCGACCCTTCATCGCTGTCGTACGGGCCAAAGGTGCTTCACATGCGCGGGTTCTCTGGCAACATGTGGCGAAGAATACGCTGCTGCCGGTTCTGACCGTCGCCGGGCTCCTGTTTGGCGAGTTGATTGCCGGCGCTGTCATCACAGAAACGGTCTTTGGCCTCAACGGCATCGGTGGCCTGACGAAACAGGCTGTCGACGGCCAGGACGTTGCCGTGTTGCAGGCGGTCGTCGTCATTTCCGCGACTGCCTTCGTGACCATCAACCTCGTGGTCGATCTGCTCTACCCGATACTCGATCCACGGCTGAAGGCCAGCCTGGGGAGTGCACGATAATGACCAGCCTCAATGTCGCCGAACGCCAGACCGATATCGAAAGCCCGATTGCGCCGCAATGGACGCCACCAGCGCCAGCCGAGGAGGGGCCAACACCTGCGATCAGGTCGCGCCGCTCTCTTCGCATTCAGCCGGGGCTTGTCCTGTCGTGCCTGATCCTTGCCGTCGTCATCTTGTGGACGGTCGCGCCCGGCCTGTTCACGATATACGATCCCGTTCAGGGTTTGCCCGGGCAACATTTGCGGCCGCCGAGTGCGGCGCATCTTCTGGGCACGGACTCGCTGGGGCGCGACCTTTACGCCCGCATCGTCTACGGATCGGTACACTCTTTGTCCGGCGCGCTGACGGCCGTTGGCATCGCCCTGATCGTCGGAACGGCGCTCGGCATTTTGGCGGGTTCGCTCGGCGGATGGCCTGACGCCATCCTGATGAGATGCGTCGACGTGCTGCTCTCGATCCCGGAGCTGCTGCTGTCGCTGAGCGTGATCATCCTGCTCGGGTTCGGGACTGCCAACGCGGCAATTGCTGTCGGCGTGACGCTGATTGCGAAATTCGCGCGGCTGGTGCGTTCGGAAGTCGTGACCGTCAGGCGCAGTGAATATGTCGAAGCGGCATTCGGCAGCGGCGGAACCTTCCTGAAGGTTCTCTGGCGCCATGTCCTTCCGAACTCCCTGACGTCGGTGGTTGCCTTTGCCGCGCTTCAGAGCGGCTGGGCCATCCTCCAGCTTTCGACCCTCGGCTTTCTCGGTTACGGCGCGCCGCCGCCCACACCGGAATGGGGCCTGCTGATCGCAGAGGGCCGTAATTACATTGCGACGGCCTGGTGGCTGACTGCCGCTCCCGGCGTCGTCGTGGTCCTGGTCGTGATTTCCATCAACAGAATCAGCCGCGCAATCAGGAGGACACAGAGATGACGTATTCGACAGCCGACTTGCCGGGCGAAGCCGTAGCACCTGTTCTGGACGTATCCGGATTGAGGATTGCCTATCGCGACCGAAACGGCCTGCGAACCGCCGTTCACGGGATAGACTTCAAGGTCAATCCGGGCGAGGTGGTTGCGCTCGTCGGCGAATCCGGCTCGGGCAAGACATCGACCGCGCAGGCAATCATCGGGCTTCTGCCGCAAAATGGGCATTTCCAGAGCGGTAATATCAGGCTGAACGGCCAGGACATCGCTGGCTGGCCGCAACGGCGGCTGGACGCGATCCGCGGGGCGATCATCAGCCTCGTTCCGCAGGACCCGGGCAACTCCCTCAATCCCGTAAAGACGATCGGAAAGCAGGTCGCCGAGATTCTTGCGATCCATGGCGGCGCGTCGGGTCCGGTTGCCTATGCTCAGGCGATCGAGCTGCTTGAACGTGTCGGCCTCAACCAGCCGAGGCTTCGTGCCCAGCAATATCCCCATGAACTCTCCGGTGGCATGAAGCAGCGCGTCCTGATTGCGATTGCGATTGCCCTGAAGCCTTCGCTGATCATTGCGGATGAACCGACGAGCGCCCTCGACGTCACCGTGCAAAAGCACATTCTCGATCTCATCGACGATCTGCGCCGGGAATACGGCACCGCGGTGCTGCTGGTGACCCATGATCTCGGCGTTGCCGCCGATCGCTCGGATAGGATCATCGTCCTGAAACACGGGCGTATCCAGGAGCAGGGCCGCACCACCGATATATTGCGGAACCCGCAGAGCGCCTATACCCGGCAGCTTCTCGCCGATGCGCCTTCGCTCAATGCGCGGTCTCGCGCCATTCCGGCGACCCCACAGCCGGTGGCGGCGCAAAGCGGGGATGACGTCATCATCGTCGAAGGGCTGATCCAGGATTTCGGCCTTGGCGGCAAGGGCGGCAATTTTCGCGCGGTCGACGACGTGTCGTTCCGCGTCCGGCGCGGCACGACGCATGCGCTTGTAGGCGAGTCCGGCTCGGGCAAGACGACGACGATCCGGACGGTCGCCGCTTTCCAGAAACCAACCGCCGGCAAGGTCATCGTCGACGGACTGGATCTATCTTCGTTGAAGGGCGAGACGCTCCGGCTTTTCCGCAAGAAGATCCAGCTCGTCTACCAGAATCCGTTCGGCTCGCTCGATCCGCGCCAGACGATCGCCTCGATCGTCGAGGAGCCGCTTTTGAACTTCGATCCGCTGCCGAAGGCCTGGCGAGCCGAGCAGGTCGCCGCGACGATCGAAAGGGTCGGCCTGCCGCTCGACGTGTTGCAGCGTCGGCCGCAGGCGCTTTCCGGCGGTCAGCGCCAGCGTGTCGCGATCGCCCGTGCCTTGGTGCTCGACCCGCAGATTCTGGTGCTGGACGAGGCTGTCTCCGCGCTTGACGTCACCGTGCAGGCGCAAATCCTGGCGTTGCTCGATCAGCTTCAGCGGGAGCTGGGGCTGACCTACCTCTTCGTCTCGCACGATCTCGCGGTCGTCAAACAGATTTCGGACACCGTGTCCGTGCTGAACGGCGGAAAGCTCGTCGACAGCGGGTCGGTCGAGGATGTGCTCGGCCATCCGCGCAGCGCCTATACGCGCGAGCTGATCGACGCCATTCCGGGCAAGACATTTCAGCGGCTTTTCCAGCCGAATTCCTTTGGCAATGCAGGATGATACCATGAGCACCTCGACCCAACCGAAACGACTGGGCTTCTTCAGCCGCGTCCTCGACCAGGCGGACGCAGCCACGCGCTACCATCTCGTCGCCGAGCAGATCCTTCATGCGGAGGCTTTCGGCTTCGACAGCGCCTGGGTGGCGCAGCACCATTTCAACGGCGAGGAGGGCGGCCTGCCGGCGCCTCTCGTGCTTCTGGCGGGACTGGCCAATCATACGTCGCGTATCCGGCTCGGAACGGGCGTCATCACGCTGCCCATGGAAAATGCCATTCGTGTCGCGGAAGATACGGCGGTGCTCGACATTTTGTTGAACGGGCGGCTGGAGGTCGGCTTCGGCACGGGCGGAACGCCCCAGGCTTTCCTGCCCTTCGGGCTCGACAGTCTCGACCGGGGGCCGATCTACGGCAAACATCTGACAACCGTCCGTGACGCCTGGGCAGGGCGCGAATTTGCCGGCGGTAACAGGCTTTATCCGACGGCACCGCATCTGCTCGACCATGTCTGGCAGGCGACCTTTTCGGTCGGCGGCGGCATACGGGCCGGGCAGGATGGCGACGGCCTGATGCTGTCGCGCACCCAGCCGCGTCCGCCCGAAACGCCTGACGCGGAACTCTGGGACCTGCAAAATCCGATCATCGACGCCTACCTGGAGGCGCTGCCGGAGGGGCGTGCCCCGAGGATTCTGGGCTCTCGAAGCCTTTTTGTTGCCGATGATCGGCAAGAGGCGTTGAGATTTGCCGAGATCGGGCTGCGTCGCAGCGTCGAGCGTTTCACCGCAAGTGGCTTCAAGATTGCCGGCACGACGACATCGGAGCTGATCAAGGCGTTCGACGTTCATGTCGGAACGCCCGAGGACGTCATTCAATCGCTGAGCAAGGACACCGCGGTTTCGCGCACCACCGACCTGGTCTTCCAGGTTCATTCGGTCGATCCGCCGCACGACTACATTCTCCGTTCGCTGGAGCTCATCGCGAAGGAAGTCGCTCCGGCGCTCGGCTGGGTGGCGCCAACCTCTTTGCATGGTGAACGTCGTTTCGCGACGGCCTGACATTCCCGGTTTTTCAAGAAAGGCATCGACCATGACGTCGTCCACACCCGATATCATCGATCTTCTCGCCGGCATCGATGCCGGCTCCCCTGTCGATCGCATCCGTGCCGAGCGGCCGGAAACGCGGCTGAATGCGCAGAAAAGCTATCTGGCGCTGTTCGAGCCCGTCGACGAAAGCGAAGTGACGCGCAGCGAACGGCTGGCAATCGCGGCTTTCGTCGCGGGCCTGCATGCTTCCGCCAATGTCGCGGAATTCTATGCCTCCGGCCTGGTTGACGCGGCTGGCGGGGCGTCCCTTGCCGCGGCGGTCAAGGCAGAGGCTGAGAAAAACCGAACAAACGGACCCTACGGACACTATCCCGCCGGCCCGCTATCTGGCGAGAACCGTGACGGGCTTCACTATAAGGTCGCCGATTTCAGCCACGCCGTCCTCGGTACAAAGCTTTCCGCGGCGTTGGAGCACAGCCATCTGCTGGTCTTCCGGCCGCGCGACGCAAACCCGGCGGCGCTGCAGAAGCTGCTCGACGCCGGTTGGACGACGTCGGCCATCGTTACGATCTCGCAGATCGTCGCTTTTCTCTCGTTTCAGATCAGAGTCATCACCGGACTGAGGGTGCTGGCAGCCAGCGCGACACAGCCGGCCGCAACACACGCAGCCGAGTAAAAAGGATTTCAGCTATGACAGAAGCCGTTATTCAAACCA
>JAGWJK010000270.1 GCA_028865845.1 Rhizobiaceae bacterium | reverse complement strand
GCGGCAATGCCCGTCTTGTCGGCATTCGCAATCACCGAGCGCATCTTGGTGCCGAAAATGCCCTTCTCCACCGCACGGGCGAGCAAGGTATCGAGATCGGGCATCGGCTTCATCACCTGTACGCCATTCTCTTCGGCAACCAGCCCCTTGTCGACCTTGAGGAAAGGCACGACGCCGCGATCTTCCCAGAGGTAGGAAGGCACCGGCTTGCCCTGCGCTTCACCATCCATCGTCTTTTCGAAGAGAATAGCCGCAATGACCTTTTCTCCGGAAAAGCTGGGCGCCGTCATGATGCGCACGCGCATCTCATGCATCAGGCGGAACATCTCTTCGTCGCCGCTATATTCCGAATCGGCGATCCCGTAGAGGCGCAGAGCGCCCGGCGTGGAACCACCGCTCTGATCGAGCGCGGCGATAAAGCCCTTCTTCTCGGTCATCTGCGACATCTGCTTAGCGTCGAACATGTCTCTCTCCTTTAACATTTCGCCCCCGCAGGCGATTCCAGCGCGTTAAAATCTCTGGCCCGTCCAAAGCTATGCTCTTGGATACGGCGATTTCGATTCGTCCATTTCGCCGCACTCAAAGACATCGGAACGCCTGAGCTTACCTGCTTAAGGATCAGAGCGCCAAGGCATTGTCCAGTCCGAACAAAAGGAAAATCAATAGCCGCACGCGTCCGAACCGTCCTTGCGCAAGGCACCTTCCCTCCCGCAACGATCCACACATCGGTAACGCCCAGTTATTTATTTTTTGTGTCGGCGAAAAACGGATCGAGCATTCGCGACGGACCGTCCGATGGCGGCTGGTCCGTCGTCCATTTCATGAAAGAAAGGCCTGCTTTGGCGATTGTGAATATCGGGTGGAATCACACTGCCACGGGCGCTTCGATGGTTGGGTGCGGATCGTATCCGGTGACCTCGAAATCATCGATCGTATAGCCGTCGATGGAGTCCGGCCGCCGCAGCAGGCGAAGCTTCGGAAACGGTCGGGGCTCGCGGCTGAGCAACGTTTGAGCCATCTCCATGTGATTGAGATAGAGATGCGTATCTCCACCCACCCAGATCAACTCTCCCGGCGTCATATCGACCTGCTGCGCAACCATATGCACGAGGGCCGCCTCCTGCGCGATGTTGAAGGGATTGCCGAGACCGAGATCGCAGGATCTTTGGCCGACCAGAAGCGAAAGCTTCGGCCTTGCGCCCGACTTTTCGCTCGAGGCGTCGCCGAGTCCGCTCACGTGGAATTGATAGGTCATATGGCACGGGCTTAGCGCCATCTGGTCCAGCTCGCCAACGTTCCAGGCGTGGAAAAGCATCCGCCGGCTGGACGGATTCGTTTTCAACGTCTGGATCACTGTTGCGATCTGGTCGTGCTCCTTGCCGTTGGCATCGACCCATCGGCGCCACTGCTTGCCGTAAACGGGTCCGAGATCGCCCCACTTGAGCGCAAAGGCGTCGTCGGCGAGGATTCGATCCTCGAAATCCTCCTGCGAAACGTCCTCTCCCGTGGCCTTCCGGTATTTGTCCAGCGGCCAGTCCGTCCAGATGCGAACATTGTCTTTCAGGAGCGACTGGATATTGGTCTGGCCGGTCAGGAACCAGAGCATCTCCTTGACGGCAGTCTTCCAGAAGACGCGCTTGGTCGTATAGGCCGGGAACGTCCCGTCGGAGAGATCGAAACGCATCATGGCGCCGAATACCGACAACGTGCCGACGCCGGTGCGATCGATCCTGCGATCGCCTTTTTCGAGAACATGCTCGATCAGGTCCAGATACTGATATTCGGGGTGACGGGCCATTTCCAGATTCCTGTGATTTGCCGATGAGTCTGACAACGGGGAGATTCGGAAGCAATAGGCCAGCGCCAAATAATGGGGGAGAAGCTTTGGGTTGCTAGCGATGACGGCGTTCAGCCGGGGTGGAAAAAGGATTTTCCGCCAGATGCTTAAGACCAAGAACATGAACTCCATTTCGAAAAGGAATGCCATGGGCGGAAAGGTAACGCCCGGCCACTGAGAGAGCTCAATCTCGTCAAGGAAGATGATGACGGAGCTTCGATGCGATTCCATCTTGCGTCGCCAATCCAAGCCGTTTTCCGCGCACCGTCTTTAGCCTCGCGAACCTGCAGCAATTCCGGGCCCAAAGGATTCAAAAACGCCTATTCCTTGTTTCAAACTCTGCCCTAGCTTCAGACGATGGAAGAGGCATCTCGACCGAGGTGGTATCGAGAGCGACCTGAGGCGGCAGATCGAGAGGAACGAGACCATGTCCGACATTCCCACCCAGCCCCGTAAGACCGTGCCAGCTCCCAAGGATCAACATCTGCGGGACATGGCGGATTGCATTCGGTTTTTGTCGATGGACGCCGTGCAGCAGGCGAAGAGCGGCCACCCCGGCATGCCCATGGGGATGGCGGATATCGCGGCAGTGCTTTTCTCGGAATTCATGAAGTTCGACGCAGCCGATCCCCACTGGTTCGATCGGGATCGTTTTGTGATCTCGAACGGTCATGGCTCGATGCTGCTCTACAGCCTGCTGTACCTTACAGGCTACGAGGACATGACGATCGAGCAGATCAAGCGCTTCCGGCAGATCGACAGCAAGACGGCCGGTCACCCGGAATATCGCCACGCAACCGGCATCGAGACGACGACCGGACCACTCGGCCAGGGGATCGCCAATTCGGTCGGCATGGCGCTTGGCGAGCGCATCATGAACGCGTCCTTCGGCGATCAGCTCGTCGATCATCATACCTATGTCTTTCTCGGTGATGGCTGCCTCATGGAAGGCATCAGCCACGAGGCCATTTCTCTTGCCGGCCATCTGAAGCTTGGAAAGCTGATCGCCTTCTGGGACGACAATTCGATCTCGATCGATGGCGCGACAAGTCTTGCAGAGTCCGACGATCAGCCGGCTCGCTTTCTGGCCGCCAACTGGCATGTCCAGAAGATCGACGGCCATGACACCGACGCCATACGCGCTGCCATCATCGAGGCAAAGAAGGTCACCGACCGCCCGTCGCTGATCGCCTGCAAGACCATCATCGGCTTCGGATTTCCAACCAAAGCGGGAACCCAGAAAGCGCACAGCGACGCCCCTGGCGAGGAAGAGATCGCCGGCGCCCGTGAGATTCTCGGCTGGAAATCTCCGCCCTTCGAAATCCCCAAGGACCTTCTCGACGCCTGGCGGCAGATCGGCGCGAAGGGCCGCTCTGAACGAACGGCCTGGGCCAAACGCACGGCAGACGCCGGCAAGAGCGATTTCGATCGCCGGATGAAGGGCGCGCTTCCGGATGGCTGGCGATCGGCTATCGCCGAGGCAAAGAAGGAATTGCTTGCCTCGGAGAAAGATCTAGCCACGCGCCAGGCAAGCGGTATCACGCTAAACCATCTCTTCGATGCCATACCCGAGCTTCTGGGAGGCTCCGCGGACCTGACGCCGTCGAACAATACCAAGGCGAAGAACCAGGTGGAGATCAAGCCGGGCCAGTACCAGGGTTCGTACATCCACTACGGCGTTCGCGAGCATGGCATGGCGGCGGCGATGAACGGCCTCGCACTTCACGGCGGGCTCATCCCCTACGGCGGAACGTTCATGACTTTTTCGGACTATTGCCGTCCGTCGATCAGACTTGCCGCGATGATGGAAATCCGCACCATCTTCGTTATGACCCACGATTCGATCGGACTTGGCGAAGACGGACCGACCCATCAACCGATCGAACATTTGAGTGCACTGCGGGCCATACCGCGGCTTGCAGTATACAGACCCGGCGATCCGATCGAAACGGCCGAATGCTGGGAGGCGATCATGGACAGGCCGCGCGAAGCTGCCCTGATCGCGCTGTCTCGCCAGCCCATGCCGCTGCTGCGAAGAGAGCCCTCGGGAGAGAACCTTTCCGCAAAAGGTGCCTACGTGCTCCTGGAAGCCGAAGGCGGAGAACGGCAATTGACGATCTTCGCCACCGGTTCCGAACTGCATCTGGCGGTCGAGGCCCGCGCCATTCTTCAGAGGGAAGGCGTGCGGACCGCCGTGGTCTCCATGCCGTGCCGGCTGCTGTTCGAGCAGCAGGATATTGACTACAAGAAGAAAGTCATCGGCAAGACGCGTGCGAGGGTCGCCGTGGAGGCTGGCGTGGAGGATTCCTGGGATCGTTACCTCGGCCTCGACGGCGAGTTTGTCGGCATGCACGATTTCGGAGCGTCCGGCAAAATCGATGATGTCTACAAGAAATTCGACATCACCACGGATGCCGTCGTCCGCGCCGGCAGGAAGGCCATCGGCAATCTGAGCTGAACATCCTCTTCAGCCTGGAAGATGCCGAACCGCCTTCGAGCATCGGCTTATCAGTGACAAATGTGCCTCGCCGGCTGCCTGCGAGGCAGCCCTTGTGCTGAAGCTGCCCGATGACCATGTTCTTGGTCCTCCCCAAGGGAAAGGGCAGCCATTCAAGGTGCGCTCTCGGATTTTTTGAAAAGCGCATATTGATGTTCCATTTCATCCTCGGTCTTCCCTGGCTCGTCGTCCTCCTTCGCTTCCTCATTCCTCTGCCTTGGATCATCCCCGCCAAGGTCGCGGTCGCGGCCGTTCTGCTGGTGGCTTCCCAGCATCTCACGATCAACCGCATCTCCTCGGGTTCGGTCTTTGCGCCGGAATATCCTCGACCGCTGGTGATCCTTTTCAATCTGCTTTTTGGCGCGACCGTGCTGCTTGCGATATTCCAGCTCGCACTGGACGCAGTTTCGCTGCTGTTCATGTTGGTCGATGGCCAATTTCCGAGCGTTCCGCCCGAGGTTCGCTATGTGATCGGCGCGATAGCCCTTGCCCTTTCCGGTTGGGGCGTCATGCAGGCAATACGCGTTCCTCCGTTGAAAAACGTTGAGATCGCCATAGCGGGTCTTCCCCCGGAATTTGAGGGATACCGGCTTCTGCAATTGACCGATCTTCACATCAGCAGGCTGTTTCCGGCGGCGTGGGCCGAAAAGGTCGTTTCCAAGGCCAACGCTCTCGACGTCGATCTTATCGCCATCACGGGCGATTTCATTGACGGCAGCCTCGAAAATCGCCGCGCCGACATCGCGCCGCTCGCAAAGCTGCGGGCGCGCGATGGTGTCTATGCAATCCCGGGAAATCACGAATATTTCTTCGGATACGAAGACTGGATGCAGCACGACGCCAGCCTCGGCATCCAGATGCTGACGAACCGTCATGCGGTCATCCAACGCGACGATGCTCGCCTTGTCGTTGCTGGGCTGACCGATCTTGCCGCGGTCAGAAGCAGATTTCCGAAGCCGGACCTCGCCGCAGCCTTGCGGAGCGCACCCGAAGGCGCGCCAATCATTCTCCTCGATCATCAGCCGAGAATGGTAGCGCGGGCCTCCAAGGCGGGGGTCGCGTTGCAGCTATCCGGGCACACGCATGGCGGCATGGTTTGGGGCCTCGACCGGCTGGTTGCGCGCGGCAACAACGGCTTCGTATCCGGCCTCTACGATGTCGCTGGCATGCAGCTCTACGTCAACAACGGCACCGGCCTCTGGCCCGGCTTCGCCCTGCGTCTCGGCAGGCCCTCCGAGCTGACGGTCATCACGCTGAGACGAGCCGCTTCTGGAACGCTTTGATAACTACAGGAAAGATAAGTGGATTCTGACCACGCTCATGGCCGCTCTATTGACCTGACCGAGGCGCTGTTGGTGTGTCACGCACAAAAGTCACCATTCGGGGCAGCGCAACTGCCGGCCCGTCCATGACCTCTTCGGCGCAATTTGCTGATCAATGCTCACGCTGTTCGTCGCGAATGCTCAGCACTTCGTCTCTCAGAAGGATCAGAAAGTGCCCGTCATCCAGTCTCGTGACGATCTCGCCGTCGTCGGTGATGTAATCCGTCTTCTGGATTGCGATCCGCGACGAGACGCGCATCTGCTCGATGACGACATAGGTTTTGCCGGCATCGCTCTCACATTGAAACCTGCGCTTTTCTTCGTAAGTTGACATCCGTTTGGCTCCCGATTGAAGTCATGATTTGACGATCCGCAGGGGAATTCAAGCTATACAAACGGGTAGGTAACGGAGAGTTTCCGTCCGTCAAGAAGAGGTGAGCGTCCTTTCGCTGACAACACGGTCAAGTGACAATTGTGACCGCTTCACATTGATGGCCGCGCGCCGGCACTTCGAGACCAATAACGCAAACGGGCGGCTCGCTCGCGATCGAAAACCGGCTGCGTCCGTGCCTGCCGTGAAACAATCGGTTTTCGACCCTCCTCAATCTTCTGCTGCATCAATCAAATCCAAGGATGCCGACCACATCGGACAGGGCAAATGCTATCGATGAACCGGGCCTTGGCCATCAAATTCA
>JAGWJK010000269.1 GCA_028865845.1 Rhizobiaceae bacterium | reverse complement strand
AAAAATAGTGCAGATGTATGGTGTGCCCGAAAGATAATCATTTGCTTCCATCCAACCTTGCCGCTCCATTTTTCATCGGTTCAGTGCCGATTCGTAACCGCGTGATCCTCGCGCCGATGTCGGGCGTGACCGATTTGCCCTTCCGGCAATTGGCTCTGCGGTATGGGGCGGGCCTGGTGGTAACCGAAATGGTCGCGAGCCGGGAGCTTGTGCAGGACACGGCCGAATCCTGGGCGCGCCTGAGAAGTGCCGGACTGAAGCCGCACATGGTGCAGCTCGCGGGCCGGGAGGCCTATTGGATGGCGGAGGCGGCGAAGATTGCGGCCGATAACGGCGCCGATATCATCGACATCAATATGGGGTGTCCTGCCAAGAAGGTGATCGGGGGCTATTCCGGATCCGCGTTGATGCGCGATCCCGATCATGCGCTGAGCCTGATAGAGGCGACCGTCAAAGCGGTCGATATTCCCGTGACGCTGAAGATGCGGCTCGGTTGGGACGAGAATTCCATCAACGCGCCTCATATAGCGCAGCGCGCCGAAGCGGCGGGTATTCAGCTCGTCACTATCCACGGACGCACGCGCATGCAGTTCTACGAGGGCAAGGCGGATTGGGATGCGATTCGGGCGGTGCGCGATGTCATCTCCGTTCCGCTCGTCGCCAACGGCGATGTCCATACGCCGGAGGATGCAAAGGACATTCTGCGGCGTTCCGGCGCCGACGCTGTGATGATCGGGCGCGGCTGCCAGGGGCGCCCATGGCATGCGGGCGTCCTTGCCCGGCAAGTCGGGCCTCGCCGCGACGAGATCGCGGATATCGCATTGGAGCACTACCGGATGATGCTCGATTTCTATGGCGATGCGGTTGCCGTCCGTCATGCCCGCAAACATCTGGCCTGGTATCTGGAGCGCCACGCGCCCGGCATCCCCAGCGCACGCAAGGCTGAAATCATGACCTCCAGGGATAGCCAGGAGGTTGCCACGTTGTTCTATGCGGCTATGCAGGCCGGGGCCGCCGAACGTCTTCAGGAGGCCGCATGAGTTCCAAGTCCAATTCCGGCCCGACGGATCCCACGGGCGGCACCGTTGCCATGGCCGTGCTCAACGCCATCCAGAATCCGGTCGTGATGGTCGACGAAGCCGGCCTGATCGCGTTCGCCAACTGGGAGGCCGAAGCCTTCTTCGGCGCCAGCGCCTCGCATCTGTCGCGCTACAAGATCTCGACCTTCATTCCGTTCGGCAGTCCGCTGCTGGCTTTGATCGACCAGGTTCGCGAGCGCCGGGCGCCGGTTAACGAATACCGCGTCGACCTGAGCTCGCCGCGCCTCGGCCAGGACAAGCTCGTCGACATCTATGTCGCCCCTGTTTCGAGCGAGCCGGGCTCGGTCGTGATCGTGTTCCAGGAGCGATCAATGGCCGACAAGATCGACCGGCAGCTGACGCATCGCGCCGCTGCCCGTTCCGTCACCGGCCTTGCCTCGATGCTGGCGCACGAGATCAAGAATCCGCTGTCCGGCATCCGCGGTGCCGCTCAGCTTCTTGAACAGTCCGTGCAGGATGATGACCGCGCGCTGACGCGCCTCATCTGCGACGAGACCGATCGTATCGTCTCGCTGGTCGATCGCATGGAGGTGTTTTCCGACGAGCGGCCGGTCGATCGCGTACCGGTCAACATCCATTCGGTTCTCGACCACGTGAAGGCCGTCGCCAAGGCGGGTTTTGCGCGCAACATCAAGATCAGCGAGAATTACGATCCATCGCTACCGGCAGTCTACGCGAACAGGGACCAGCTGGTGCAGGTCTTCCTCAATCTGGTGAAGAATGCCGCGGAGGCGGTTGCCGACCGTCCCGAGGGCGAGATCATGCTGACGACGGCCTACCGTCCCGGCATTCGCCTGTCCGTCGCCGGTACGCGCGAAAAAATCTCGCTGCCGCTGGAATTCTGCGTGATCGACAACGGCCCGGGCGTGCCGCCCGATCTCCTGCCACACCTCTTCGATCCCTTCATCACCACCAAGATGAACGGCACCGGCCTCGGTCTGGCGCTGGTCGCCAAGATCATCGGCGATCACGGCGGCATCGTCGAATGCGACAGTCAAAGCCATCGCACTACTTTCCGCGTCTTGATGCCGGCTTCCAAGGGCATCACGCTTGAAGATGCTCCTCTTCCGAACTCTACAGGACCTACTCGATGACAGCTACGATCCTTGTCGCCGATGACGATGCGGCCATCCGCACCGTGCTCAACCAGGCTTTGAGCCGGGCAGGTTACGATGTGCGCATCACGTCAAACGCCGCCACGCTCTGGCGTTGGGTTTCTGCCGGCGAGGGCGACCTTGTTGTAACCGACGTCGTCATGCCCGATGAAAATGCCTTTGATCTGCTGCCGCGCATCAAGAAGGCCCGTCCCGAGCTGCCGGTGCTGGTGATGAGCGCGCAGAACACTTTCATGACGGCGATCAAGGCGTCAGAAAAAGGCGCGTACGACTATCTGCCGAAGCCCTTCGACCTGACCGAACTGATCGCCATTATCGGCCGTGCGCTCTCCGAGCCGAAGCGCAAGCCGGCGAAGCTCGATGACGATATGCAAGATGGCATGCCGCTCGTCGGCCGCTCCGCTGCGATGCAGGAAATCTATCGCGTGCTGGCGCGTCTCATGCAGACCGACCTGACGCTGATGATTACCGGCGAATCCGGCACCGGAAAGGAGCTTGTCGCCCGCGCGCTGCACGATTACGGCAAGCGTCGCAATGGTCCCTTCGTCGCGATCAACATGGCTGCGATCCCGCGCGATCTGATCGAATCGGAACTCTTCGGCCATGAAAAGGGCGCCTTTACCGGCGCGCAGACGCGCTCAACCGGCCGTTTCGAACAGGCTGAAGGCGGCACGTTGTTTCTCGACGAAATCGGCGACATGCCGATGGATGCGCAGACCCGCCTGCTGCGCGTACTGCAGCAGGGCGAATATACGACGGTCGGCGGCCGCACACCCATCCGCACCGATGTCCGCATCGTTGCCGCCACCAACAAGGATCTGAAGCAGGCGATCAACCAGGGCCTCTTCCGCGAAGATCTGTATTACCGGCTCAACGTCGTGCCGCTGCGCCTGCCGCCATTGCGCGACCGCGCCGAGGACATTCCGGACCTCGTTCGTCACTTCGTCCAGCAGGCGGAGAAGGAAGGGCTCGGGTCCAAGCGGTTCGATCAGGAAGCGCTCGAACTGATGAAGGCCTATCCGTGGCCCGGCAACGTGCGCGAACTGGAAAATCTGATCCGCCGGCTGATGGCGCTTTATCCGCAGGATGTCATCACCCGCGAGATCATCGACGCGGAACTGCGCGCCGACGTGCCGGACAGCCCGATCGAGAAGGGCCCGGTGCGCACCGGCTCCATGACTATCGCCCAGGCCGTCGAAGAGAATATGCGCACGTATTTCGCCGGCTTCGGCGATAATTTGCCGCCGCCCGGCCTCTACGATCGTGTTCTCACCGAAATGGAATACCCGCTGATTCTCGCAGCATTGACCGCTACCCGCGGCAATCAGATCAAGGCTGCCGATCTTCTCGGCCTCAATCGCAATACGCTGCGCAAAAAGATCAGAGAACTGGGTGTTTCCGTCTATCGAAGCTCCCGCACCGCTTGACAATGTGATCGGATGCGTTGCATTTTCGCCACAATGCGTTGCTTAAAGGTCACGCAGCCGGTTCACCGTTTTTTTGGTGGCGATTCGCCGAAAGCGCACCTGCGTGAGGGAAATTGTTGATACGTTTCAGTTCATTGCAAGGATGAATTGAAATGTGAGTTTCGCGCCTCGCGCGAGACCGACGATGATTTCATTTCGTTCGTCGCGCATGTCGCCGCCACAAACGGTGCTGACACAATTTGATTAAGGCGCCGACCGACGCCTTGTCCGGAGATCACGGGAATGAAGCAGGACGCGGAGTCGCCGACATCGAGCGCCGGCTCGGTCGTGAAGGTCATGGACCGCCGTTCGTCCTTCACGCTCCCGGGCCTCATCCTGGCCGGCGGCGCGCTTCTCTGCGCGATCGGCACGCTTCTCATTCTCCTTGGTTTGACGCCGATTTCGCCGGTGTCTTCCGTCGTCATCGCTTCGGCCGTCATAAACGGCATTTTCGTTTTCGGCCTCATCATCCTCGTCGGCCTTGAGGTGCGGCGCCTTCTGAAAGCGCGAAGCCGCGGACGCGCCGCTGCCCGGCTGCATATCCGCATCGTACTTCTCTTCTCCATTGTGGCGATCACCCCGGCAATTCTGGTCGCGATCGTCGCAAGCCTGACGTTGAACGTCGGTCTCGATCGCTGGTTCGCGCTGCGCACGCAGCAGATCATCAGCTCGTCGCAGAACGTCGCGCAGGCCTATCTGATGGAGAATGCCAGCTACCTGCAGGGCCAGACGGTTTCCATGGCGAACGATCTGGAGCGTAACCGCACGCTCTACAGCCTCGACCGCACCGGCTTTGCCGATCTGATGACCCGGCAGGCCAAGGGTCGCGGCTTGCTCGGCGCCTTCCTGGTGCGCGGCGACGGCACGGCGATCGTGCAGGCTGATATCAAGACCGAACGGCCGCTGCCGGCAATCCCGAAGGACGCGCTGGCCGCATCCGCCGACGGCCAGCCGACGCTGATCCCGCCTGGCGTGACGAACCTCGTCGGCGCCGTCATCAAGCTCGACGAAATCCCGGGTTCCTTCCTGTACACGGTACGCGCGGTGGATCCGCGCGTCATGAATGCCATGCGCATGGTCGAGGACAACACCGTCGAATACAAGGCGATGGAAGAAGGGCGGATGTCACTGCAGATCGCCTTTGCGGTGCTCTACATCGGCTTTGCCCTGATCGTGCTGCTTGCCGCCATCTGGACTGCGATTGCGGTTGCCGACCGTATCGTGCGCCCGATCCGTCTGCTGATCAGTGCTGCCGACAACGTCGCGTCCGGCAACATGAACGTGCTGGTACCCGTTCGCGCTGCCGATGGCGACGTCGGCAACCTGTCACGCACTTTCAACAAGATGATCTCGGAGATCCGAACGCAGCGCGACGAAATCCTTGAGGCCAAGGACGAAGTGGACGACCGCCGCCGCTTCATCGAAGCCGTGCTTTCCGGCGTGACCGCTGCCGTGATCGGCGTCGAACACGACCGTCGGATCACCATCGCCAATACCTCGGCCGAGGAACTGCTTGCGCTGAAGAGCGAGGAGCTCGTCGGCAAGAACCTTGCCGACATCGCGCCAGAGGTCGAGCAGGTCGTCACCGAAGCGACGACACGCCACCGCAATGATTTCCGCAAGCAGATCAGTCTCGTGCGCAGCGGCACCGTGCGCACCTTGAGCGTTCAGGTGACGCGCGAAGAGGCGCGTGACCTCAGCGAATCCTACGTCATCACCCTCGACGACATCACCGACCTGGTCATCGCCCAGCGTTCGACCGCCTGGGCGGACGTTGCCCGGCGCATTGCGCATGAGATCAAGAACCCGCTGACGCCGATCCAGTTGTCCGCCGAGCGCATCCGCCGTCGTTTCGGCAAGAATATCGCCGAAGCTGACCGACCGGTTTTCGACCAGTGCACCGATACCATCATCAGGCAGGTGGGCGACATCGGCCGCATGGTCGACGAGTTCTCTTCCTTTGCCCGCATGCCGAAGCCGACGATGGAGCCAAGCGACCTGCGCGATATCCTGCGCGACGCCGTATTCCTGCGCGAAATGGGCAACAACCACGTCAAATTCGAGCGCGAACTCGGCAACGAGCGTTTGGAAGGCATGTTCGATGGCCGCATGCTCGGCCAGGCCTTCGGCAATCTCATCAAGAACGCCGTCGAGGCGATCGAGGGCGTACCGAGCGGCGAGACGCGCGAAGAGCCCAAGATCCTCGTGCGATCGTCTCTCGATGCCGAGCGCGATCGCTTTACGGTGGACGTGATCGACAACGGCCGCGGCCTGCCGGTCGAAAACCGGCACAGCATTCTCGAACCCTATATGACGATGCGGGAAAAGGGCACGGGCCTCGGCCTCGCTATCGTCAAGAAAATTATTGAAGACCATGGCGGGCAGCTCGAACTGCATGATGCTCCCGCCGATTTTGACCAGGGCAGGGGTGCCATGATCCGCGTGCATCTGCCGCGTCGCGAACTGGCGACCGCCGCCCCGACAGCAAGTGACAAGGAAAGCGTTTATGGCATCTGATATTCTCGTGGTCGACGACGAGGAAGACATTCGCGAAATCGTTTCCGGAATTCTTTCTGACGAGGGGCATGAAACCCGTACCGCGCATGACAGCGACAGCGCGCTCGCGGCGATTTCGGATCGCGTGCCGCGGCTGATCTTCCTTGACATCTGGATG
>JAGWJK010000268.1 GCA_028865845.1 Rhizobiaceae bacterium | reverse complement strand
TATCGCAGCCAGTCGCCGCGGCAAATGACGGCAGCCTCGACGATCTTTTCGCCGCCACGCCCCCTCGGCGCGGCGACACGCCGAGCTTTGATCGACCGATGCAACAGCAGCCGGTCGCCCAGCCCTTCGTGCCGCAGCCCATACCTGTCGTGCCGCAAACCGCAGTGGTGCAGCCCGTCGCCGCATCTCAGCCGATGCCTGCGTCGCCGGCGCCCACCCGAGCGATCCCGGAAGACTTTCTTGCGTCCTTTGGCGCTCGCAAAGAAGACGGGGTGTCGCCCGGCGCCATGCCGCTTCCCATCAATCCTGCGCCATCGATCCCGAATGCGCCCGTGGCAACTGCCGCACAGCCGGCGGCAAGGCTGATTCCGGATGATTTCGATCCGCTGACCGCCTTCGGTTCGCCGCGTACGGGCGGGCAGCCAAGTCCTGCTCGGCCTCTGCCGGCGTCTCCAATCATACCGGCACCGCAACAGTTGCCGCCGATACCCGCCGCTCGCGCGCCCGAACCGCTGAGCCCGGCGCTGCTCGCGGATTTCGTCAAGGTCGAAAGCCCGGCTGCCGCACCGAGAGCCACCCCGGCCAGTGCGGCCGCAGAACCTTTCGATCCGCTTGAAGCGATGAAGAGCCGCCGCGAGGAGCGCAAGGCGGCACTGCTCGAAAAGGCCAAGGGCAAGGGTAGCGTCGTTCCGCCGATCCCGCTTCCACCGTCGCCGTCGGGCCTGTCCTCTTCCGCCACCCCGATCGCGAGCACACCTCATATGCCCGCGCCGCCGGCTATATCAGGCAATTCCATGCTGCCTGCTGAGGCCATCCCCGCGGTGACAAATCCCGTTCCCGCCACGGACGCGTCGGTCATCGCGGCGCTTCTGACGGGAATGGGTTTCCCGGCCGAGCGCGTGACGGCGGAGCAGGGGCGCGCGATCGCGAAGGAGGCTGGCGAACTGGTGCGCGAAACCGCCGAGGGTCTGATTGCGCTGCTCGCGGCACGGCGTCTCCTCAAAGCGGAATTCCGGATGGACGAAACGCAGGTTCAGCCGGAGGAAAACAATGCGCTCAAGCATTTCAAGATCGCCGAGCTGGCGCTGGACGAGCTGTTCCTCACCAAGGCCGGTGGATTCCAGCCGCCAGCGGAATCGGTCGCTGCTGCCTTCGCCGATCTGCAGCAGCATGCCGTGCTGACCATGTCGGCGATGCAACGCGCCATCAATCTTCTCTTTCGCCGGCTGTCGCCCGACATCATCGCCCGCGATGCGGAAGATGAGGGCGGCCTGCGCATCCGCGGTCTCGGCGCCCGCAAGGGGAAATGGGAAACCTATGTCGAAAGCCATGCCCGCATGAGCGGCAATATCGACGGGGTCGCCCGCCAGATCATCGCAGAAGCGTTCGCTCAGGTTCAGGAAGAGCAGGCGCGCAAGGCCGCATCCGCCTATTGGGAGACGAAGCAGTGACAGTGACGAGACGTGCAGTTCTGGAAGGATTGGGCGCGAGCGCCATTCTGGTTCTCGCCGGGTGTGGCCATACGCCGGATCCGACACCCACATCCATCGTGCTGAATGCCGATCCCGGCATCAACCCCGGCGAGACCGGCACGCCGTCTCCCGTCGTCGTCAGGATTTATGAGCTGAAGGGCATCAAGGCGTTCAACAACGCCAATTTCTTCGATTTCGACAAGGATACCCAGCTTCTCGGCGCCGACCTTATCGCCAGCCGGGAATACGAGATGACGCCGGGCAGCCAGCAGAAATACCAGAAGGAGATCTCGAGCGAGGCTGCCTACATCGGCGTCGTCGTCTCCTTCCGCAACATTCAGTCGGCCACCTGGCGGGATTCGTTCGAGCTTAACAGAGGGTCGAAGAACCGGCTGGCCGTCTATCTCACCAGCGCCGCCGTGCGGATTCAGAAGGCTGGAGGGTGGTTCGGCTGATGGGCAGAGAGTTTGTGAGGCATGGGTCCTCGGAGGGGATGATTGGTGTCGACCGGTAAGCCACTTTGGCTGGAGGGCATGTTTCTTCGCCCCCAGCATTTGCAGCAATATGATCGCTGGATCGAGGACAGCCTCGAGCAGCGCGTCACGGCGTTGCTGCCTTATTCCTGGGGCCTGCGCAGCCTGCAACTGGATGCCAATGCGCTGAAGAACGGCCAGGTGAGGGTGATCTCGCTGGAGATGGTCTTTCCGGATGGCACCGTCTATTCCGCGCCCGCAGCACAGCCCCTGCCGCCGGCACGGCATCTGACCACTGATTTCCAGGGCAAGCGGCTTTATATTGCCGTGCCTCTGCGGGCACCGGGCGGCATCGATGTCGCAGAAAACGACAATCCGGCGCAGCGCTTCCGGCGGATTGCGACGGAGCTGCGCGATAATGCGAAGGCCGATCGTCCGCCAGCAGATATCTATCTTGCTGCGCTGAATGCACGTCTGGTAATCGAAGGCGAACCCCTGGACGAGCTGGTCTATGTTCCGATTGCCGAGATCGAAGCTGTCGACGCGCAGGGTCAGGTTACCTTGTCGGCGACCTTCATTCCCCCGGCACTTGTCGCCGGCGCCAGCCCTCGGCTCATCTCGCTGATGGAGCAGATCCGTGGCCTTCTGAAAAGCCGCTCGGAAGCGTTGGCCTCCGGTGCTGCCGGCGAAGACGGCGGCACGCGCTCGGGCACGATCGATCTGATCACGCTCGGCATTGTCAACCGCTACCAGGCGGTCTTCGATCATATGATCGCCTCCGCCGTGCATGCACCGGAAACTGTCTATCGCGAGTGCATCGCGCTTGCCGGCGAGCTTTCGGCTTTTGCCGCGACGGGCAGACGGCTGCCGGATCTCCGCCGTTACAATCATCGCGACCTGCGGGCGAGTTTCGAACAGCTGATGCCAATTCTGCGCAATCTGCTCAGCGTCATCGTCGAGCGCAACGCCGTGCCGATCCCGTTGACGGAGCGCGATTACGGCATCTGGCTCGGCGAAATCAAGGATCGGATGACCTTCAGCGGCCGGCGCTTCGTACTGATCGCACGGGCGAATATTGCGCTTGAAATCATCCGCACGCAGATGCCGATCCAGATCAAGATCGGCCCGGTCGAGCAGATTCGCGATCTCGTCAATCTGCAATTGCCTGGGATCGCCGTGCAGCCGCTTTCCGTCGCGCCCCGCGAGATTCCCTTCATTCAGAACGCCGTCTATTTCGAGCTCGACGACAACAATCCGCTCTGGAGCCGCTTCCGGGATTCGGCGGCCTTTGCGCTGCATGTGAGCGGCGATTATCCGGGGCTCAACCTTGAACTCTGGGCGATCCAGCGGGGAACGGCGCAATGAGCGACGCAGGCGACGGGTCCGATCATCCGACGATTGCCCGGCGGCTCAGCCCGCGGGCGCGCACTGCGCTTGCCGCGCAGGGTGAAGAGGATGCGCCAACCGTCGTCATGCAGCGCCAGAATGCCCCGTCCGGCGAAGCCCCGGCGACCAGCACCTCGTCTCTGCAGAGTGCTGCGGCCGTGGTTCAGCAACTGGATGCGACGCCGGAAAGAAAGCTTGTGCGCGCAGCAGCCCCGCTGTTGCTGATTGCGGCCCAGCTGCGCAACTCCGTCGATCGCGCCGATGTCGCGGCACTTCGCCGCCAGGTCGCCGAGGAAATGGACCGGTTTCAGCAAACGGCGCAGAAGAGCGGCAACGAGGCAGGCGATATCATCGCTGCCCGCTATGTCCTCTGCTCCATGCTTGATGAGACCGTGCTGATGACGCCTTGGGGCAGCCGCAGCGAATGGAGCGCCAACAGCCTTTTGAACCAGTATCACAACGAGACCTGGGGCGGCGAAAAGGTCTTCACCATCCTCGATCGGGTGAAGGACAACGGCGAGAAGAAACTGCCGCTGCTGCTTCTGATCCACGCCTGCCTGATGCTTGGCGTCGAGGGGCGCTCCAGGGTGCTGGAGCGCGGCCGCGATCTGCTGGAGGAGCTGCGAAACGACCTCTCGCGAACGATCAGGCGCTACTCCGAGGCAAAGCTAGAGGAGCCGCTCTCACGAGAGGCGAAAGCCGCCAAGGACGGGCGACGGATCAGGGCCACGATCCCGCTCTGGATGGTGTGTGTCGCCGCCGTCTGCGTGCTCATCATCGTGCATGTCTATGCGCAGTTCACGCTTTCCAACGCGCTTGCGCCGCTGGTTGCCAAAATTCATGCGCTGACGGCGGGATAGGGTTTTCGTGCGATGTTGAGAACGTATCTCGTCACTCTCCTCAGACCGACCAGCCTCATCATTCTGTTCGTTCTCGCCGTTCTTTCGGTGGTCTTCTGGGTCTTCGGCGGCACGCTTGCCATCGAAGGCATCAGGCCGTTCGCCGATGCGTCGCTGCGCGCCTATATCATCATCGGCGTCTTCATCTTCTACCTGCTGCTGACATTTCTGCGCCATCTGCTCGCCCGCCGCGCCAATGCCCGGCTGATCAATTCGATGCTCGCCAACGACGAGCTCGTCTCGATGGGCAGCGACTTTTCTTCCGGTGAAATCGAGATCATCCGCGAGCGTTTCGAAAAGACGCTGAAGACCCTGCGCGACAATCCGGTCGATGGCCGCCGCAAGCGTGATTTCATCTATGATATGCCCTGGTATATCATTATTGGCCCGCCCGGCACCGGCAAGACGACGATCCTGCGCAATTCCGGCCTGAACTTCCCGCTGTCCGTCGACGGCGATCCGGCGCTTCAAGGCATCGGCGGCACCCGCAATTGCGACTGGTGGATCTCAGACGAGGCCGTGCTCATCGATACGGCCGGCCGCTACACCACGCAGGACATCAATGCCAGCATCGACGCCGCCTCCTGGAACGGCTTTCTCGATCTGCTCAAACAACATCGTCGGCGGCGGCCGATCAACGGCGTGCTGCTCGCCGTCAGCATCGCCGATGTCATGCTCGCCAGCGATGCCGAGCGGCAAAAGCAGGCGGAGACCCTGCGCCAGCGGCTGCGCGAACTGCACCGCACCTTCGGCATGCGCCTGCCGGTCTATCTGCTCTTCACCAAATGCGACCTGATCGCCGGTTTCGAGGAATTTTTCGACGAGACGCAGGAGGAAGAGCGCGAGCAGATCTGGGGCATGACCTTTGCGCGCGACGACGAGCAGATGACCTTCGGCCGGCAATTCGAGTCCGGTTTCACCGACCTGGTCGCCCGGCTGGAGCGTCGTCTTCCCCTCAAGCTTGCAAACGAGCGCAGCAATAGCCGCCGCGGCCGCATCTACCTGTTTCCGCACGAATTCGGCTCGATGGCGACCATGCTGCGCGGCTTCGTCACCGACGTCTTCCGCATCAATCGTTATGAAGCGCAGCCGATGCTGCGCGGGGTGTATTTCACGTCGGGCACCCAGGAAGGTACGCCGTTCGACCGCCTCCTCGGCGCCATGGGCCGCAGTTTCTCACTGGCACCCAGCCAGCAGATGCCGATGAGCGGGCAGGGGAAGGCGTTCTTCATCCGCAAGCTTCTGACCGATATCGTCTTTGCCGAGCAGAACCTCGTCGGCCGGAACGTGAAGCTCGAACGGCGGCTGGCGACTGCCCGCTACAGCGCCTATGCGGCGCTGATCATCTTTACCGTCGCACTAAGCTCTTTCTGGCTCTACGGCCTCGGGGAGTCGCTCGCCCAAATCAAGCAGACCGACGAGACCGCCGACACGTTGCGCGACCGGCTTTCCGCGGCCAATCAGAGCCGCAGCCTCAATACCATCCTGCCGGCTCTCGACACCGCGAGCGCGTTGCGCGACAGCCTTTCCGGATCGTTCGGCTGGTTCGGCCAAATCTTCGGCATCGACGCCCGCCCGCAACTCGCCTCCGCCGCGGGCGCGACCTACGACAATGTGCTGGCCGAATATTTGCTGCCGACCGTGACCCAACGGCTGCAGACGCAGGTTCAACTGCTCACGTCCTCGGGCGACAACAACAACCTCCTTCTGCGTGACCAGCTCGAAACCTATCTGATGCTGACCACCGGTCAGAATTTCGCCAAGTCGAAGGTCGAGCAGGAGTTCGCAAAGCAGAACGACGCGGTCTTCGCTCTCAATCCCGTCGATCATTCCCGCATGGATGCGCATATGGAGCATCTTGTCGACATGCTGCCGCAGCGGGCCCAGCCTGACGCCGGCACTGTCGAGGATGCGCGCGAGCGCTTGAGCCGGGTGCCGCCAGCACAAGACATCTACCGGCGCATGGTCACGGATGCCGACCGCCGTTATCAACTGACGCCGATCAGCATCGTCAACGTCCTTGGAAATAGCGTGTTGCGGGCCGACACTGTGACGCTCGGCGGCAGCAGCGTCGTTCCTGGCCTCTATACCAAGAACGGCTTCTATAATTTCTTCCTGCCGCGGCTGCCGGAAT
>JAGWJK010000267.1 GCA_028865845.1 Rhizobiaceae bacterium | reverse complement strand
CTGCTGGGTGCGGCGCTCTTCCTCGGCGATGCGATGATCACACCGGCCCTGTCGGTGCTCTCAGCTGTCGAAGGTCTGAAGCTGGTGACGCCGTCCCTGTCGGAATATATCGTGCCTATCTCGGTCGCCATTCTGGCGGTGCTCTTTGCCTTCCAGTCGCACGGCACCACCGCGGTCGCCCGCTTCTTTGGCCCGATCATGGCGCTGTGGTTCATCGTCATGGGCCTTGTCGGCATCATGCACATTTCCGATGATTTCGGCATCCTGGCCGCCTTCAATCCCTGGTACGCGATCAGCTTCCTGATCAACGAACGTTTCCTCGGCATCGTCGTACTCGGCGCGGTCTTCCTGACCGTTACCGGTGCGGAAGCGCTGTACGCCGACCTTGGCCATTTCGGCCGGCGGCCGATCCAGTGGGCCTGGTTTGCCCTGGTCTTCCCGTCGCTGACGCTGAACTATCTCGGCCAGGGCGCGCTGGTTCTGCGCGAACCGCTCGCCATGTCCGATCCGTTCTTCCTGATGTATCCGCATTGGGCGATCCTGCCGGTGGTCATCCTTGCGACCCTGGCAACCATCATCGCCAGCCAAGCCGTCATCACCGGCGCCTTCTCCCTGACGCGCCAGGCAATCCACCTCGGCTTCCTGCCGCGCATGGAAATTCTCATCACCTCCGAGACCAATACCGGGCAGATCTTCCTGCCGTCGGTCAATGCCGTGCTCTTCTTCGGCGTTATCTTCCTGGTCTTGAGCTTCCGGACCTCCGATGCGCTGGCAACGGCCTACGGCATCTCGGTGACCGGCGCGATGGTCGTCACCTCGATCATGGCCTTCGAATTCGTCCGCGTCCGCTGGAACTGGACGCTGCCGATGGCACTTGCCGTGCTGACGCCGCTGCTGCTTCTGGAATTCGTCTTCCTCGGCGCCAATCTCCTGAAAATCCATGATGGCGGCTACGTGCCGGTGCTGATCGCAACTGCCTTCACGCTGATCATGTGGACCTGGCGTCGCGGTACCGCGATCCTGATGGAGAAGACCCGGCATACCGATATCCCGCTGTCGTCCTTCGTCAGCTCGATCGAGCGCAAGAGCGATCACTCGCCGGCGCACGTGCCGGGCACGGCGATCTTCCTCACCAGCGATCCGGAATCGGCGCCGGCGGCGTTGCTTCACAATCTGAAGCACAATCACGTTCTGCACGACAAGAACATCATCCTGACGATCCGCACCATCAACAAACCGCGCGTCGCCCATGAAGATCGCTATACTCTGGAGAAGGTTTCCGAGCGCTTCTCGCGTGTGGAACTGCGCTTCGGCTTCATGGAATCGCAGAATGTCTCCCAGGCGCTGGCGACCTTGCGTAAATCCGGGCTGAAGTTCGATATCATGTCGACCTCCTTCTATCTCGGCCGCCGCAAGCTGGTCCCGGATGCCAAGTCCGGTATGCCGCACTGGCAGGACCGGCTCTATATCGCGCTTGCCAATGCCGCGACCGACCCCTCGGACTATTTCCGACTGCCGGCCAACCGGGTCGTCGAACTGGGGTCTCACGTCATCATCTGATGCAAATTAGTCCGATTTTTTACATGGAAGGCCCGGTGGATATTCGCCGGGCCTTTTGAGCTTTCTATTGCGCAAGTGGGTGATATGAAGTTCAATTTTGACGAGAATCACCACGGTGCATTTTCGAGAGGATGCTTGCGGATGCTCAAAGAAGCCTTTTCGATCGCACGTCGCAATATGGATTTCTACATAACTTACGCCCTGCTATTGTTCGCTGTTCAAATTGCCGGCGAATATCTTCAGGAATTCTACTCAAACATAGTCAGTACGTTTTTGTTGTGCACACTCTCGATGAACGTACAAGAATCTATTTTGTGGGATCTTGATTTCAAGGCGACAGTCAAACACGATGATTTCAAGCTCCTGAGGTTCTTTTTTAGACCCGGTGGGTTTCCGCTCCTGAGGTTCTTTTTTAAGAGTGCGGCTCTTTTCCTGATTACACTTCTCATCATGCTACCTTCTATTTATTTTTTATTGGGAGGCGGCGTTTTTTCTTCCTTTACCCTCTGGTCGGTGTTTGCGGGAATGTTGATATTTTCTGCGATCTTTAGCATCGTCATGGCACTTTTCGGTACCTGGCTTCCGGCGGGGCTGCGCGGCATAAACTCAAGTTTTGAGGACGCATTCCAAAGGGGCAAAGTAAGGTTCCTGGCGACGTATGGGCGCGTTCTGGCCGGAGTAACTATTCCTGTGCTCGTGGCGATGGTGGCCGTCATCGTGTCGGCTGTTTTCACCGGTCCTGATTTGTTGACCAACGGGCGACCGAATATCCCGTTGGCTGTAATAATGATCATCTCCATGGGCTTTCAGATGATGGGCTGGACCTATATCTCTGTCGTCCTGACGAGGCGGTATATGGACGCGGAGCACATCGATCCGCCATCAGCCGTAAAGGGGATTTCTGCCGTCGTTTGAGACCGTGCGCTCCAAGGGTTCCAACCGAAGGCTCGATGAGCTACTCCCGGGTCTCTAGGTTTCGCACTCGCGCATTTCACGCGTGAACGCGTCCTCGCGCGAATTAACCATCCATCAAGGTTAATCAGAGATTATCGAGGCTCCTGTTCTCGAGTGCCGTTTGGAGTCCGGTATTGTCTCGTCCGCGTCGCGCCTTTCCCAAAATTCGTCTGCTGCCGAAAAATTGGGTCTCTCCGGCTGTCTTCGGGCTATGCGCGTGGATGGTGTTTCCATCGACCGCCGCCTATGCCGACCTCGCCGGTCTGCTCGCGGGTATCGATCGCGGCGGCAGCAACTGGCGCATGGTGATCACCAACTCGCCTGCCGGCTCGACGCATCAGGCCGAGCTTGCATTTGGCGATGCATCGACCTCGACGGGCCTCGGCGACGGCGGCCTCGTTTTACCGGACGGACGTCGCGTCGCCTTCGTTTCCGAACAGAAGGGCAGCGATCCCAGACCGGATGAGGACCGCATCAATCGTCAGGACAAGAAGAGTAGGGTGGTTGCCGTCGAGCCGATGCAGCCGCCGAAGGATTTCTCCGCCGGTTCGGTGCTGCAGCGACAAAGTCTGCTCCTAAGCCCGGAACTCGACGGCAGCGACCGGACCGCCTTCCTGAAGCCGAAGATCAGCGGCAAGGAAATCCAGATCGCGACGGCCTTCTATAAGAAGGAGTCGCCCAAGCCCGACGACAGCGTGCCGCCGATGCTGGCGAGCCTGGTGACCAGCAACGACGCCGATGTTCTGGCCGCCGCCTATGCCTCGCCGGCACCGGACTATGCCCGCGTTTCCCCTTTCGATTCGATTCTCGCCAAGGATCAGAACGATGAGGGGCGCTTCGTGCCGCAGATCGGTCCCGACGATCATGCGTGGGCTGCTAACGTGCTGCCCCCCACGGTCTTTTCCTCCGACGAGCAGCAATGCCTGGCAACCGGCATCTATTTCGAGGCGCGCGGAGAATCGGTGAAGGGGCAGGCGGCCGTGGCCCAGGTGATCCTCAACCGCGTCCGCAATCCCGCCTATCCGAAAACCATCTGCGGCGTCGTCTATCAGAATGAGGATTGGCACAATGCCTGCCAGTTCTCGTTTGCCTGCGACAACGTCAAAGACCGGGTGAATTCGCCGGAACATTGGAAGATTGCCCGGCAGGTCGCCATGGCCGTGACCGCCGGCAAGATCTGGCTGCCGGAAGTTGGCTCCGCCACGCATTACCATGCCGTTTATGTCAGGCCGAAATGGGCGGCCGAGATGGTGAAGGTCGGCCGCATCGGTATGCACATCTTCGATCGCACCTACGGCGGCGGCTGGAGCTGAGCACGTCACCCGGATTGGCTAGGCGAGGCTCGCAGGCCGTCGGCAGCGGATAAAAAGACCGCAGAAAAGCCGTGCCGGAAGAGGAATCTTCGGCTTAGTTTTCCGTCCACACCGCCTATTTCTCTTAAGATCATGATTTAATTCGGCTAATTTATGGCTGGACAGATGTCGTCTACGCCTTGACTATGGTTTTTCCTAAAACTATGTTGCGCGCGACTTCAAAACGGGCCGAAAGGTGGCGAAACCTGCCGTTCGTTTACGCGTTGACCGGGGTAATAGGGTTACGCGCAGCGAAAGGGAGGACATCACAATGACGGATGACCGCGACGAAAGTCTGGAAAAGCGGCGGGCGCAGCTGGGGGCCGAACTGGCCGACAAGCGCTCCGCGGTGGGAGAGGATGAACGAGGGGAGGTTCGCGCCGAGGCAAGCCGAAAGGGCTATGCAGAGGCGATGAAGCTTTCCAGTGAATTCATTGCTGCCATCATCGTTGGCGCTGTTCTGGGCTATCTCTTCGACCGTTTTGTCGGCACGGCGCCGTGGGGCATGATTGTTCTTCTGCTTCTCGGATTCTGTGCCGGTGTGCTGAATGTTCTGCGCTCCGCAGGCAAGGTGGCGACACCGATGCTTGAGAAGCACGGGCTGGATAAAAAGAGATAAGGCGGAGGTCGCGCTCAAGCGTGGTTTCCTGGTGAGAGGCATCCGCTCGAAGAGCGGGAAAATGAAAGAGAACAAGCGGTGGCAAACGGTCCTACCCATCAGTTCCTGATCTTCAAGATTATACCGATCGATATCGGCGGGATTGATTTTTCGTTCACCAATGCTTCCTTGTTCATGGTGGCTGCCGCAGCGATTTCCGCCGGCTTCCTCTATTTCGCCACGTCGAACCGCAGCGTCATCCCGACGCGCTCGCAATCGGTGGCGGAAATGGCCTATGAGTTCATCGCCTCGATGCTGAAAGAGGGGGCGGGAACCAAGGGAATGAAGTTCTTCCCGCTGGTGTTCTCGCTCTTCATGTTCGTGCTGACGGCAAATCTGCTCGGCATGGTTCCCTATTTTTACACCGTCACCAGCCAGATCATCGTCACCTTCGCGCTGGCCTTGCTGGTTATCCTGACGGTCATCCTCTACGGCTTCTATAAGAACGGCCTCGGCTTTCTTAAGCTGTTCGTGCCGCAGGGTGTTCCGGGTATTCTGCTGCCGCTGGTGGTGATCATCGAAATCATCTCCTTCCTGTCGCGGCCGATTTCCCTCTCCGTTCGTCTTTTCGCCAACATGCTCGCTGGCCATATCACGCTCAAGGTGTTCGCAGGCTTCGTCGCCTCGCTCGGAGCTCTTGGTGCGCTGGGTGTCGGTGGTGCCATTCTTCCCCTGATCATGACCGTCGCCCTGACCGGTCTCGAGTTCCTCGTCGCCTTCCTCCAGGCTTACGTCTTTGCGGTGCTGACTTGCATGTACCTCAATGACGCAATCCATCCGGGTGGCCACTAAGGATACCGACATTGACGTCTGCAGGGCGTCAGTCATTCGCCGCAACAACCATTTCAAAGGAGTTCAACATGGAAGCGGAAGCAGCAAAGTACATCGGTGCAGGTCTCGCTTGCTTTGGTATGGCCGGCACGGCTCTCGGCCTCGGCAACATCTTCGGCAGCTACCTGTCCGGCGCGCTTCGCAATCCGTCTGCCGCTGACAGCCAGTTCGGCCGTCTGGTATTCGGTTTCGCCGTTACGGAAGCTCTGGGCATCTTCTCGCTGCTCATCGCTCTCCTCCTGCTCTTCGCCGTCTGATTTCAGCGGCCTGATAAATCACGGCTCGCGGGCAGCGGGCCGTGATTATTCGCATTTGCAGACCACCTGGAGGTGAGCATGTTTGTGACTCCGGCCTATGCCGACGAGGCACCCCCGGCAGCTGGCGCGGTGCATACGGAAACGGGTGCGCCCGCTCAGGGCCATCACGGAGGCGTATTCCCGCCGTTTGACCATACGACCTATCCGTCACAGCTGCTTTGGCTTGTGATCACCTTCGTGATCTTCTACGTGGCTATGCAGAAGATCGTCATCCCGCGCGTGGGTGGCATTCTGGAAAGCCGGCACGATCGTATTGCTCAGGATATCGACGAGGCATCGCGCCTGAAGACCGAAGCCGACGCTGCCGTCGCGACCTACGAACGCGAATTGGCCGCCGCGCGCGCCAAGGCGAATTCGATCGGTGCAACGGCGCGCGACGCCGCCAAGGCCAAGGCTGAGGAAGATCGCAAGGCGATCGAAGCGAGCCTTGCCGAAAAGCTGAAGGCTGCGGAAGCCCGCATCGCCGACATCAAGACGAAGGCCCTTGCCGACGTCGGCGCGATTGCGGAAGAAACGGCGGGCGCCGTCGTCGAACAGCTTGTCGGCAACGTCGCCGGCCAGGCCGACGTCGCCTCGGCCGTCGCCGAAGCATCCGCAAAGCAGGAGGGCTGATCCATGGAATTTGGTCTTGACGAAACTTTCTTCGCTTTCGTCGCGCTCATTCTGTTTCTCGGCCTCATCGTCTACCTGAAGGTG
>JAGWJK010000266.1 GCA_028865845.1 Rhizobiaceae bacterium | reverse complement strand
GATGCCTGCGCTCGCGGTCTCAAGGCTGCTGCCAAGATGATCGAGGACAAGGCTCTGTCCGGTCCGCTCGACGCCCGCTACGCCGGCTGGGATTCGTCCGAAGGCCAGAAGCTCGCCCGCGGCGAATACTCGCTCGAGCAGATCGCCGAGTGGGTCGAGGCCAAGGACATCAACCCGCAGCCGAAGTCCGGCAAGCAGGAACTGCTCGAAAACATCGTCAATCGTTACGTTTGATCGATAATCTCGGGAGGCGGTGCTTCATCGCCTCCCGATCATTTCTCCACTATCGCCTGAACGCCCGGCTCGAAATGGATATGGAATTTCCGCAAGGGTCCTTGGCATTGGCGAACATGTAGCCATCGGCCCGATGCAATGGGCCGAACTCAAACCCCTCTTTTGCGCATGCGTCGCGAAATGCCTCGACATCTTTAATGTCGAAGACGAGCTTCACCAGCACCTGGCCCATTTTCTGGCTCTTTGCCGCCGGATGGATCATCAGACTGGCGCCGCCGTCCGGTGCCAGCAACTCGACGATCCGGTCGCCGTCCCGACGGAGCGGCTTGAAGCCAAAATATCTTTCATAAAAATCAACCGTCGCTTCGACATCGCGGGCGTAAAGCACGAGCCTGCCGAGCGGCATCGCCTTGCACCCCTATCGCCGGCTGCGCGACGGCGCGGAGACCGAATTGCGCACGACAAGGTCGGGGCGCAGCAGGATCTCGGTTTCAGCCGGCTGGCCGTCCGAGAGAAGTTCGAGCAACAGCGCCATGGCGTGCTTGCCGATCGCGGTGCGCGGCTGCCTGATCGTCGTCAGCGACGGCGTCATGAAGACTGCCTGCGGCACGTCGTCGAAGCCGGTCACGGAGAAATCCCTCGGAATATCGTAGCCACGCGCCTTCAGCCCGATCATCACGCCGATCGCCGTCTGGTCGTTCACGCACATGAAGGCCGTCGGTAGCGTATCACGCATGAAAAGCTGTTCGACCGAAAGACGCCCGCTTTCGATGGTGCCATCGCCTTCGAGCACGATGCGCAGGTCGGCGCCGATCCCCGCGGCATCGAGCCCGGCTTCGTAGCCCATGCGCCGCCTGTTGTAGGCAAGCCGGGTGCGGGAATCGCCGACAAAGGCAATCTTGCGGTGCCCTTCGGCGATGAGCAGGTCTGCGGCTTTGCGCGCGCCGGCGACGTCGTCGACGCCGACATAGGGAATGCCGCCATTGAAAACCGGCTCGAAGACGCCGACGCTCGGCGGCAGGCGCGCGGTCATCGTCTGATGTCCGAACGGTAGGATGCCAGTGAAGAGGATCAATCCTGCCGCCTGGTTGGAGTTCAGGAACTTCAGATATTCCAGGCCGCGCTGGGCATCGTTCTGCGTATGGCCGATCAGGATGCCATAGCCATGCGAACGCGCCTCGTTCTCGAGCCCGATGAGGATATTGGAAAAATTGGGATCGCCGATATCGGGGGCCACGACCAGAATCATATTGGAGCGGCCGAGCCTGAGGCTGCGCGCCATGGCGTTCGTTGTGTAGCCGGTAATCGCAATTGCCTGATTGACCTTCAGGCGCGTCGAATTTGCGACCTTCTCAGGCATGTGGATTGCCCGGGAGACCGTTGCGATCGAAACATTGGCAATTCGGGCGACGTCTTCGATGGTTGCGGGCGTGGAATTCGACACTGCGCTCTGCCTTGGGTCTCGTCTGCGACCGGACACTACACAGACTTCCGTGGGCGTCAAAGGCGACCGCGAAAAATTGTGCAATTTCAAATGATGTAAACCTTTACACAGAATATGTAAAGGTTTACACAGCAGGAAGTGGGTGGAGCCACATGGGAGGATGGAATGAGTTCGGAGGCCGTCGACGGCGCAGTCGTGCTGTCCGCGAGGCGAATCTGCAAGTCCTTCAGTGGCGTGCAGGTATTGTTCAGCGTCAACTTCGATCTTAAGGCCGGCGAAATCCATGCGCTCATGGGAGAGAACGGCGCCGGCAAGTCGACACTGGTCAAAGTCCTTTCCGGTTTCGAGCAGCCGAGTTCCGGCGAAATCCTCCTCGATGGCAAGCCGGTGAAGCTGCCGCCGAACGGCGCCGCCGAAGCGCTCGGCATCGTCATCATCCATCAGGAATTCAATCTCGCCGAACACCTGACCGTCACCGAGAGCCTGTTTCTCGGCCGCGAAGTGACGCGGTTCGGCGTTCTCGACCGCAAATATATGCGCGCGGAAACACGGCGTGTGCTCGATCTCCTCGGTTCTCACGTGGATGAGAATGCAATGATCGGCTCGCTTTCGATCGCCGACAAGCAGATGGTGGAGATCGCCAAGGCGATCAGCCGCGACGCGCGGATCGTCTTCATGGACGAGCCGACCGCCGTTCTATCGCGGGAGGAAACCAATTTCCTGTTCAAGCAGGTGCGCAAGCTCCGCGACCAGGGAACGAGTTTCGTCTTCGTGTCCCACAAGCTCGACGAAGTCATGGAGCTGACGGACCGCGTCACGGTGCTACGTGACGGCCAATGGGTAAAGACATCGCCGACCTCGCTGCTCGACGGCGAGTCGATCGCGCAGCTGATGGTCGGGCGTGAGCTTTCGAGCCTCTATCCGGCGAAAAACGAGCCTGATGTCGACGAGAAAGTGGTGCTCAGCGTCAATTCCGTTTCGACCGGCTATGTGCGCGATGCCAGTTTCGAACTGCGCAAGGGTGAAATCCTCGGTTTTTCCGGCATGATCGGGTCGGGCCGCACCGAGCTGATGGAAGCGGTCGTCGGCCTGCGCTCGCGCGCCGCCGGCGAGGTTGTCGCCAATGGCGAAATCGTGCCGCCGCATGATGTGCATGCCGCCATCGATGCCGGCCTTGCCTATATGACCAAGGATCGGAAATCGAAGGGCCTGCTCCTGAACTCGGGCATGGCGGTGAACCTGACGCTGCAGTCTCTCGATCGGCACGGCAAGTTCGGCTATCTGAGTTCATCCAGCGAGGCCAATGCGCTGGCGCGAGCCCGCCGCCGTTTCGACATCCGCGTTCGTGACGGAAATATCGTCGCCGGCCGCATGTCCGGTGGCAATCAGCAGAAGCTGCTTCTGGCGAAGGTCATGGAAACCGAGCCGCAGATCATCATCATCGACGAGCCGACCCGCGGCATCGATGTCGGCACGAAGCAGCAGATCTATCATTTCATTTCAGCGCTGGCGCGCGACGGCCATTCGGTGATCGTCGTCTCCTCGGAAATGCCCGAGGTCATCGGGCTGTGCACACGGGTTGCCGTGATGCGCGAGGGCCGGATCGTCGGCGTGCTCGAAGGCGACGAAATCTCCGAACAGGAAATCATGCGTTATGCGGCGGGCCTGAAGAAAAAGACGGCTGCCTGAAAAGGCGGAAAAGCAGGGGTAGTTCCCGGCAATAGTGGGATGGGAGGTTGGTTTTGGATATGAGCGTAGGCGAAGATAGCGGCGAGAAGGCGGGCAGACGCGGTCGGTCCTGGCGGGATGTCGATCTCAGGGCTGTCGCGCCGTTTGCAGCGCTGGTGCTGCTTCTGATCGTCGGGGCATTGGTCAATCCGAATTTCATCGGCATCACCAACCTTGCCAACGTTGCGACGAGAAGCGCCTTCATTTCCATCATCGCCGTCGGGGCGACTTTCGTCATTTCGGCCGGCGATCTCGATCTCTCGGTGGGTTCGATGGTGGCCTTCGTCGCCAGCCTGATGATCCTGCTGATGAATTCCGGCGTCATTGCCGATCCGACCCTCATGCTGTTTGCCGCCATGACGTTCGGGGTCGTGGCCGGCGCATTGTGCGGTCTCGCCAACGGCCTGATCACGACGGTGGGCAAGATCGAGCCCTTCATCGCCACTCTCGGCACGATGGGCGTCTATCGCGGCTTGACGACCTGGCTGTCGCAAGGTGGAGCGATAACGCTGCGCTCCTCGGACCTCCAGAACCTCTACCGCCCAGCCTATTTCGGCTCTATTCTCGGCGTGCCGGTTCCGATCGTCGTAATCCTTGCCGTGACCTGCGTCGCCGCTTTCATCCTTTATCGCACCCGTTACGGCCGGCATGTCGTCGCCGTCGGTTCGAACAGCGATGTCGCCCGCTATTCCGGCATTGCCGTCAACCGGGTGCGCACCATCGCCTTCGTCATCCAGGGTCTCTGTGTCGCCATCGCCGTGCTTCTCTACGTGCCGCGGCTCGGCTCGACGTCGGCAACGACAGGCATTCTGTGGGAATTGCAGGCGATCACTGCCGTCGTCGTCGGTGGAACGGCACTGAAGGGTGGAGCGGGCAGGGTGTGGGGCACCATCTGCGGCGCGTTCATTCTGGAGCTGGTCGGCAACATCATGCTGCTTTCCAATTTCATCAGCGAATATCTGATCGGTGCCATTCAGGGCGCGATCATCATCATTGCCATGCTCGTCCAGCGGTCGCTGGTGCGCAAATCGTGAATAACCGGGTCAGGGGGCGCCCGGTCCTTATGACAAGGCCCTGCATCTATCTGGGAGGATAAGACATGCGTAAAAGACTATTGGGGCTTGCCGTCGTGCTGGCGGCTTTGGCCGGCACGGTGCACGCCGAAGACAAGAAGGTGACGATCGGCGTCTCCATTCCGGCCGCCGACCATGGCTGGACCTCGGGCGTGGTGTTCCATGCCGAGCGTGTCGCCAAGCTGCTGATGGCGGGACATCCGGGGCTCAACGTCATCGTCAAGACTTCGCCGGATGCGGCAAGCCAGGCCAATGCCGTGCAGGACCTTGAGACCCAGGGCATCGATGCTCTCGTGATCCTGCCTTCGGACCCGGATCCGCTCGTCAACGCCATCAAGGAAGTCAAGGACAAGGGCAAGTTCGTAACGCTCGTCGACCGTGCGCCGAGCAACAACGACAATTCCGTCCGTGACCTTTATGTCGCCGGCAACAATCCGGCTCTCGGCCAGACGGCCGGTGAATACATCAAGAAGAACACGCCGGACGCCCAGGTCGTCGTCATCCGCGGTCTGCCGATCCCGATCGACCAGCAGCGCCAGGATGGTTTCGACAAGGCGATCGCCGGCTCGAACGTCAAGGTTCTCGACCGCCAGTACGGCAACTGGAACCGTGACGATGCCTTCAAGGTCATGCAGGACTACCTGACCAAGTTCCCGAAGATCGACGTGGTCTGGTGCCAGGATGACGACATGGCCGTCGGCGTTCTGCAGGCCATCGACCAGGCCAAGCGCACCGACATCAAGTATGTCATCGCCGGCGCCGGCTCGAAGGACATGATCAAGAAGGTCATGGACGGCGACAAGCTGATCCCGGTCGACGTGCTCTATCCGCCGGCAATGGTCGGCACCGCCATGGAGCTGACGGCTGCCAACTTCTACGATCAGGTTCCGGTCCGTGGTAACTATATCCTCGATGCGACGCTCGTCACCAAGGACAATGCCAAGGACTTCTACTTCCCTGATTCGCCGTTCTGATCGGCTGGCACAAGCTTGAACGATATGCGCCCGCCGGATTCGGCGGGCGTTTTCATAGAGCGGTTAAGCTTTTCACGGAAGCGGAGAACCGCCCTATCTTTTTGTTTTTTCGCAATTCCGGACGGAAAACCGCTGTGCACTTTTCCTGGCACCGCTCTAGGTTATGGGGCGTTCACCATTGAGCCGCCGCATTTTTGCGGCACGTACCTCTTGCCGTCGGCGGCGGCTCATGATTAGGTCTTTCTGCACTCGACATTCGGCCGCCACGGCCATAGCGTTTTTGGAGGAAGAACGCCTGCACCATCTCAAACATGGTGTTAGAATGCTCTGGAAACGTTTACAGAAACCATTTTTGGGAGGAATTCGATATGAAGACCATCAAGGGCCCAGGCCTGTTTCTCGGACAGTTCGCAAGCGACGTAGCCCCGTTCAACTCGTGGGATTCGATCACCAAATGGGCGGCCGATGCTGGATACGTCGGCGTGCAGGTGCCGACTTGGGCGGGCCAGCTGATCGACCTGAAGAAGGCCTCCACCTCCAAGGATTATTGCGACGAGTTCGCCGGCGTGGCCCGCGCCAACGGCGTCGAAGTCACCGAACTTTCCACGCATCTGCAGGGCCAGCTAGTCGCCGTTCATCCGGCCTATGACGAGGCTTTCGATGGTTTTGCGGCGCCGGAAGTGCGCGGCAATCCGAAGGCACGTCAGGAATGGGCCGTCGAACAGGTGAAGATGGCGCTGTCTGCCTCGAAGAACCTCGGCATCAAGGCGCATGCGACCTTCTCCGGCGCGCTGGCCTGGCCGTTCCTCTACCCGTGGCCGCAGCGCCCGGCCGGTCTTGTCGAGACCGCTTTCGAAGAGCTTGCTCGTCGCTGGACGCCGATCCTCAACCATGCCGACGAATGCGGCGTCGATGTC
>JAGWJK010000265.1 GCA_028865845.1 Rhizobiaceae bacterium | reverse complement strand
CACCCTGGGAAGGTGACGACGTCCAGCAACTCGACGGGTCGGGCATTTAAGGCCCGCACCGCGACGGCACATAAATGAGATAAGCCGTCGCCGGGCAACCGAACCCAAAAGAGGGAAGACAAAGCTGCAGTTGCTTATCTGCGGTTGTCGTACCATCGCAGCGACATGCAGGAGAGCCCTGCGTCGATCTTCTCGATCTCGGCTGTCTTCAGCGGCACGACCTTGTAGCCATGATGATCAAGCATCTCGAGCGTGCGCGGGTAATTGGCGCTGGCGAAAACGACATCGTTGACGCGCAGGATGTTGGCTGCCGCCTCTTCGCCGTCAGGCACGACGATCTTGCGAAAATCGTCGAACGCCGCAGCCGCAGCAAGTGCCGAGGTTACGATGACGGTCTCGTCGTCAAGCAGCGAGGAGGCGGTCTTGAAGTGCAGCACGCCTTTCGGGGTTTCGGCAATCCGCGCTGTGCCCCCGAGCCTTTCGATGCACGAAATGAGCGCCTCCGCGCCCGTCCTGTCAGTACGCGCGGAAAGACCGATCAATACGCCCTTCGGCGTGTACATGATATCGCCGCCATCAGCCTGACCGGGGGCCGGCAGTTCCAGCACGGTGTCGAACATCTCACGAAGGGTCGGCGCGATCTGCGCCATTTCACCGAGCCGGCTGGGCGCCCCCGGGCGCAGCAGAATGGCGCCATTGGTGAACACCAGTGCCGGATCTTCCACAAAGATCGAATCCGGAAAGGCTTCAAGGGGCGGCAGGACCGTGACGTTCACGCCGGCGTCGCGCAAGGCAGCTCTATAGACGTCGTGTTCGGCCTTCACACCCTCATAGGTCGGACCGCCCCGGTCGTCAGCGCGTAGCCCATCGACGACGGAAGTGGAGGGTTCACGCACGATTGCGGAGTTGAATTCATAGACGGATCTGGCCTGCGACATCGATGCTATTTCCCTGATTCGGTACCGCGCCGCTCATGCGCCTGCGCCGAGGTGATGGGCCGCAACGGGTATATGCCGGCTCGACATGCGCGAACCGATGCCAGTTCCTACCGCACTTCGTGAGCCTTCGCTACGTCTTCAACGCCTTCGGTGAATGGAGCCTGATTGGCTACGTGAGGGATCTGCTTCCGCCATCACCACAAAAGATGAAGGGAGGGTTGGCTTGCCAACCCTCCCTTCTGCACTCACCAGGCTTTCGCCGTTTTCTTTCCCGCTCCGAACTGACCTGGCCGCTTGTCGCCGGCGCCTCGGCCCTTATGCATGTCTTCTTCGAGAATTATCCGGTCCTTCAATCTTGGGTCGCCGATATCGAGTTCGATGATGAGATTGCCGCTTGTCGTGATCCTCGATGAAAACGCGATTGTCAGATTTTTCCAGGCTACTTGTTGATGGGCTATCTCCAGACTTCTTCGATTTTTGAGGACTTCCCTGAGTGCTAGGCCGGCGATTTTCTCGAAGTCTGGACCGATGATGCGATGGAGTGCGGTGGAAGGATAAATGGAAATAGGCAGGTAGTTCTTTTGCATAAGCGCCTCCTTGGCACGCGCCGACACCACGCGAGATTGCGTGTTGTGATCGGAGCGGGAAGCGGAAGGCTTGTTATGTCGAAAGAATGCGCATCATTGCTTCCTTAAACTAAGGGATCAGACGATCCTCGGCAAGCGGTGCTGCCGTTGCTTGAATGGACAGTCGCATGGCAAGCCGGCGTCGCCTATTGCTGCATGTTGCGCGGCGTTGCGATCGGAGGTCAGCCAAGGCTTAAATTGCCTGGTCGAGGAAAGGCAAAAACGAGTTCGAGCATCTTTTCTAATAATGTTTTCTATTACTTGAGAATAAAATGCAGCGTTCCCGCTGCCACAGCGATATCCGCGACCGAAAACGACGAGGCGCTCAACAGCTTCAGCCATTGAACGGACCTCGGTGGCTTCAAGGCGAGCAAGCTGTTTTTTTCGATGCCACAAGCTTATCGCCTACACGGCGCTGGCATAAAGCCCCGCGCCATAGGCTGCGCGGTCGAGTTCCTCGCGAAAATCGGGATGAGCCAGGCCGATCAGTGCCCGCGCCCGTTCGGCCACGGACTTGCCCTTGAGATCAGTCCATCCGTATTCCGTCACGACGATATGGATATCGTTGCGCGATGTCGTGACCGGCCCGGTCAGCGCCGGCACGATGCGCGAAAGCGTACCTTTCGCCGCCGTGGAATGGCAGGCAATGATCGAGCGTCCGCCCCGCGAAGCATAGGCGCCGCGCACGAAATCGACCTGGCCGCCGGAAGCACTGAACTGTCTTCCGTTCATGAATTCCGAATTGCAGGCTCCATTCAGGTCGATCTGCAGCGTTGCATTGACCGACACCACCCGATCATTCTGGGAAATAACGAAGGGATTGTTGACGTAATCGACGGGATAGGCCTCGATCGCCGGGTGGTCGTTCAGGAAGTCGTAAAGCGCTTGGTCTCCAAGCGCAAAGGTGAAGATGGAGCGGCCGGCATGGGTCTGCTTGCGGGTATTGTCGACCACGCCCGTCTTGATGAGTGCGGCAAGGCCGGGCGTCATCATCTCCGTATGGATGCCAAGATGGCGATGTCCGGAAAGCCCCGAGCAGACGGCATCGGGCAAGGCGCCGATCCCCATTTGCAGGCAATCGCCGTCGTTCACCAGGCTTGCGATGATCGCCCCTATCGCATCATCCACCTCATTGCGCGGCGCAGCGGGCAGGATCGGCAAGCCGGCATCATTTTCGACCAGTGCCGTGACGCTTGAAACCGGGATCATGCAATCGCCGCGCACATAGGGCATATTGGGATTGACCTCAAGGATAAGCCGGATTCCGGGTTTTCGCGAGACAGTCAGCGAATAGTCGGTGCTGGCACCGAGACTGAAATTGCCGTCCTCATCCATCGGGGAAACGGTCGCAATCAGCGTGTCGACGCCGACATGCTCAATCATGGCGCGCGGCACCTGGCTGAAATGACAGGGGACGATATCGACGGCGGGCAATGCCTCGGCCATTCGACGTTTGTCCAGTGCGCGCTCCACGCCCCCGTGAAAATAGCTCACCGGCACGATCCGGTCGCGCAGTTCGAAATCGAACACGCTGGTGCCGGCAACACCCGTGCAAAGGAGATAATGAAGCTGCACGTTTTCGACGGCTCTTGCGTGTGCTCGCTCGGCAAGTGCGGCAAGAATGGCGGGCGGCTGGCCGGCGGCCAGCGGCATCGCGACCTTCGCCCCGGACGGGATCAGGCTGACCGCCCCTTGTGCTGATGTCAGGCGCTCGCGATACAGCGTCTGATGGATCGTGGTCATTGGGCCCTCCTCCCAGTGCACTTTTCAGAACAAACCAGTATCCATTTCGATAATCACGTCCTCCCCGGCATTCGCGAGATCGCAGGCGCTCCCGTGTGCTGCAGGCGACGCTCTATAAGAAACACGCGGCGCATATTTTGCAAGGCGGGGTATGTCGCGGCCTTATCGATGTCTGTCTCGGCGCGGTCGATCGCAGTCCCGGTGCGGCACTCATGCCTCGCCATAGATCCCAGGCAACCCTTGTATGACGGCACCTTTCAGCAGCGCCTCCAGCCATTCGGCGAATACCTGTACCCGACGAGAAAGATGCTGCCGATGCGGATAGAGCAGCGTCATGGGAAGAGGTTCGGCGCGATAGCCTGATAGAACCTCGACAAGCTCACCGGCATCGAGATGGTCCCTTATATCATAGGCAGGGATCTGGATCAGGCCGAGGCCGGCAAGACAGCAGGCGATATAGGCCTCGGCGCTGTTGACGGTCACGCGGGCCTGCATGGACAGATTGCGAAGTTCGTCGCCCTCCATCCATTCCCAAAATTCGACCCGACCGGTCGATGGCGAAGCATAATTGACTGCCAGATGATCGCCTAGTTCATCAGGCGTCTGCGGCATACCACGTTCGGCAAGATAGCGAGGGCTCGCAACATTGACGAGCGCCAGTTTGCCGATCGGTCGTGCGATCAGCGTGGAATCGCTGAGCGGCCCGACGCGCAATACACAGTCGACGCTGTCTTCGACCAGATTGACCGCGCGATCGGTGACGCCAAGGTCGATATCGATATCCTGATATTCCTGAAGGAAAGAAGGCAACGCCGGGGCGATGATCAGCCTGCCGATTCGGCCCGGAACTTCGATGCGCAACTTGCCCGAAGGTTTTGACGCGCTTCCGCGAAAAAGCCCTTCGGTTTCCTCGACATCCGCGATCAGGCGCAGACAACGTTGATAAAATGCTGTTCCATCTTGTGTGGGCGAGACCCTGCGTGTGGTTCGATACAGGAGCCGCGCCCCGACGCGGCTTTCCAGTTCCGCCACCGCCGCTGACACCGACGAACGTGGCATGCCCAGCGCATCTGCGGCTCGGGTGAAGCTCGCAGAGTCGACGACGCGAGTGAAGATGCGGAAAAGGTCGATGCGGTCCAAGCCGGTCTCTGCGTTATTGTTCGATAAGTCTGACAGATGATGTCAGAATGATCGTCTTTATCAAGAAAATCCAGACGATAGTTTGAGCGTCGACCAAGGCGGCGCGGTCCGTCGCCTCGTCCACTCAAGGAGGCTCTTTCCATGACAGACCATTCCATCAAGGACAAAACAGTTATCATCTCCATCAAGGACAAAACAGTTATCATCGCCGGCGGTGCCAAAAACCTCGGCGGCCTCATCGCCCGCGATTTTGCCGCGCAAGGCGCTCAGGCCATCGCCATCCACTACAATAGTGCCGCAACCAAAGCAGAAGCTGAGGCCACGGTGACAGCCGTCAAGGCCGCCGGTGCCGAGGCCGCGGCTTTCCAGGCCAATCTCACCACGGCGGCTGCTGTCGAAAAGCTCTTTGCCGATGCGATCGCCACCTTCGGCAAGCCCGATATCGCCATCAACACTGTCGGCAAGGTCTTGAAGAAACCGATCGCCGAAATTTCCGAGGACGACTATAACGAGATGAGCGCGGTCAACGCCAAGTCAGCTTTCTTCTTCATCAAGGAAGCCGGCAAGTCGCTCAACGACAACGGCAAGATCTGCACGCTGGTCACGTCGCTGCTCGGAGCGTTTACGCCGTTCTATTCGATTTATGCCGGTACAAAGGCGCCGGTCGAACACTTTACGCGCGCGGCCTCGAAGGAGTTCGGCGAGCGCGGCATTTCGGTCACGGCGATCGGCCCCGGCCCGATGGATACGTCCTTCTTCTACGGACAGGAAAGTGCCGACGCACAAGCCTATCACAAGAGCGCGGCGGCGCTGTCGAAGTTCTCGAAGACCGGCCTCACCGACATCGAGGACATCGTGCCCTACATCCGTTTCCTCGTTTCAGAAGGCTGGTGGATGACCGGCCAGACCATTCTCGTCAACGGCGGCTACACGACAAAATAAGCCCGCCGGTGGGCCGGTTTACGCCGGCTCGTTTTCCGAAACGCGGCAGAAAACCACAGGATCACGCAGACGGCAGGCGTTGTGGGCGAGTGGATCGTACTTTCATCCAGTTGCTGGTCCACGACGCCTTCTAAAGGCTTCTCAGAAATCTGGATAGTTCTTCGGGATCGATCGACACGCTATGACGATTTTCGGGATATGCGCCGCTCACGACATCGGAGGCGTATTCGCTGAAAGCTGCAATTCTTTCGGCTTGCAAGCGATCATATTCGGCCGCGAGATTTCGGTAGACCTTCGCATGCCGCGGATAGTGGCCGCGGTTCAATCCAAGCACGTCCTCCGAAAAGAGATATTGCGCATCGCAGCCGGAACCCGCGCCCATGGAAAGAAGAAGCATTGGCGTCAACTGCGAAATCGCGGCGGCAACATCGGCCGGCACGACCTCGATCTCGACGCAGAAGGCGCCAGCCGCCTCCAGGTCCTTGACTTGCTTGTAGACGAAGGCAGCTGTTTCGGCCGTCTTGCCGACGGCCCGGAAGCCTCCGGTCCAGGTTGCCTGTGACGGAATGAGACCGGTATGTCCACAGACAGGGATATATTCGTCACGCAGTCGTCGAATGGTCTGCAAACTGGCTGCACAATAAATGGCGTCGGCCGATGCAGCCCGCATCTTCACCGCTGATCGAAGGATTTCGTCCGTCGTGGCGCCAATCTCCCCGTAGTCACCCCCTGGAATGGCAAAGCGGCCGGGTGCGGCGTCTCTGAATTGCGGATCAAACAAAAGCTCGTAGGGTACGGAAATCATATCGATTCCGGCTGCTTCTGCCGCCGCCGCTTCATCGAGAGTGACAACCCTCAGCATGCTGAGCTGGCGCTTCCCTTTCATCGCGAGAAGGTCATGCACGGTCGGCCTGGCTGGTTTCCTCATAATGCATATCCTTCAGACATTGTCCGGGCGGAGGTAGTCAAAAAAGATTTCAGTTTG
>JAGWJK010000264.1 GCA_028865845.1 Rhizobiaceae bacterium | reverse complement strand
TGCGACCGTGGTGCTCGACGCTGCCGGCATCGGTCTCACCTTGCCGATTTTCCCGAGATTGTTGAGCGAGGTCGGGCATACGGACGAGCTCGGCTGGCGCTTCGGTGCGTTTCTCAGTCTCTACGCGCTGATGCAGTTTCTGTTTTCGCCGCTGCTGGGCGCGCTTTCAGACCGGTTCGGGCGCCGGCCTATCCTGATGCTGTCGCTCGCCGGCGCGGCAGTGGATTACATCTTCATGGCGCTCGCGCCGACATTGTGGCTTCTCTTCGTCGGCAGGGCGATCGCCGGGGTGACGGGCGCGAGCAATTCGGTTGCCTCGGCCATCACCACCGATCTGACACCGGAGGATCAGCGCGCTCGCCGCTTCGGTCAGCTGAGTGCGTGTTTCGGTGTCGGCTTCATCGCCGGGCCGGCAATCGGCGGATTGCTGGGCGAGATTTCCGTTCGCGCGCCCTTTGTTGCCGCTGCCGCGCTCAATGCGGCCAATTTGCTGGTGGCGCTGTTCCTGCTCAAGGAAACGCGCTCCAACACTTTTGCGGTCGGTGCGTCCGCTGCGTCGTTCTCGCCGCTCGGCACCCTGCGCTGGCTCATCGGCTTTCGGTCCTTGCTGCCGCTCGTCAGCACCTTTGTCGTACTCGCCTTTGTCGGCGAGGTTGGTGGCACCATCTGGGTTCTTTACGGGCAGGATAAGTTTTCCTGGGAGCCGATCACGGTCGGCCTGTCGCTTGCGGGTTTCGGCTTGTTCCACGCGGTGGCCCAGGCATTTATCGTAGGCCCGATCTCGGAGCGCTGGGGCGAGCGTCGGGCGCTGCTGATCGGCGTTCTCAGCGACAGCGCCGCCTATGTTCTGATCGCATTGGCGACATCGGGCTGGATGGCTTTTGTCCTGTTGCCGCTCTTCTGCGTCGGCGGCATCGGCGCGCCGGCATTGCAGTCGCTGTTGACGGCCGAGGTCGATGCCGACCAACAGGGCCGATTGCAGGGCGTGCTCGCCAGCATGACCAGCCTTGCCTCCATCATCGCCCCACTACTGATCAGCACCCTGTATTTCCAGACGCGCGGCACCTTTCCAGGGCTTGTCTGGATCTGCGGCGCCGCCTGCTATCTTCTCTGCCTACCGGTGTTTTTGTCGCAGCGAAAATCAGCGGTGGCGGGATAAATCTGCATCGAGCCTACTTGGCGACGTATCTTGACGCCCGAATGTCCTGATTCTGTACTTGCACGACCGCAGCCTGTGATGCTCCATGCGATTTTGCACTCACATTCATGAGTCTTCGCCGCGTCATGCTCAAAGATTTCTCCGTTCAAAGCCTGTTCATGGGCTGCCTCACTGCTTTTGTCGGTTTCGCCAGTTCGTTTGCAGTCGTGCTTCACGGCCTGCATGCGGTGGGGGCGACGGACGCGCAGGCGGCGTCGGGGCTCACGGCTCTGTCGATATCCATGGGCATCTGCGCCATCGTGCTCAGCGCTTCGACAAGGCTGCCGGTCAGTATCGCGTGGTCGACGCCCGGTTCGGCGCTGCTCGCAAGCGCCGGGGCCATCGAAGGCGGCTTTCAGGCGGCGGTCGGAGCCTTTCTTGTCTGCGCAGCACTGATCGTCGTCGCCGGTTTGTTTCGACCGCTCGGCCGCGCGGTTGCCGCCATTCCGGCGCCGCTTGCCAACGCCATGCTGGCCGGCGTGCTGCTGGGCCTCTGTTTTGCGCCGGTGAGGGCGGTCGGCTTTGATCCGCTGCTCGGCCTGCCGATCGTCATCGCCTGGATCGTCGTCGGGGCTTTCAAGCGTCTCTGGGCTGTGCCCGCAGCGCTTGCGGCCTTTGCGCTCGTTCTGGCTTTCGGCGTCAAGATACCCGATGGGGCCCTGGCGTCGCTGGAGCACTCGCTGTTGCCCAACGTCGAACTGATCTCGCCGGTCTTTACCCTGGCGGGGCTGGTGTCGATTGCGTTGCCGCTCTTCATCGTCACCATGGCGTCGCAGAATATTCCTGGGATCGCGGTGTTGAAGGTCCATCACTACGATCCGAAACCCGGTCCACTCTTTGCCGTTACCGGCGTGTTTTCGCTGCTAAGCGCTCCCTTCGGCGGCCATGCCGTCAATCTCGCCGCCATAACGGCAGCGATGTGCGCGGGACATGACGCGCACGAGGATCCGAAGCGGCGCTATTGGGCGGCGATGGTCGCCGGCGTTGTCTATATCATTCTCGGCCTGCTTGCCGGTGCGGTCACCGCTTTCGTGGCGCTGGCGCCGCCGATCCTGATCGAAGCTGTTGCTGGTCTCGCGCTGGTCGGGGCGCTTTCGAATTCGGCGATGAATGCCTTTCAGAAGCCGGAATCGCGCGAAGCGGTGGCGATCACTTTTCTCGTCACCGCGTCGGGTGTTTCCTTTGCCGGCATCTCCGGTGCCTTCTGGGGGCTGATTGCCGGCGGCTTGATGATGACTCTGTCTCACATCGTGCAGAGGTTAAAGAAGTGAGCGGGGGTTGCTTCTTTGCCGCCGCGCGGCTATAAGCGCCGCCATGACGATCAATGGCGTAAAGATTTCCGAACAGATTGCACGCGGCCGAGTGGCCTTGCGTGACAACACGCGTTCGCTTACGTCGCTTCTCCTCCTCGGCCTTACGCGCGGTTGCCGGGTCCTTTGAGGAGCGCCCGGCGGCCGTAGAGCCTGCCTGGCCATCGCTCCTCGCGACATATCCCCAAAATCGACAGGATACCCCGTAGCGGGTCCGTATTTGTCATCGCCAAGCCTCAATCGATCGGCTAAGACGCGGGACGAATGACGGGAAAGGAAGAGACGAGACCATGGACGCGAACAGCCATTCCCCCAAAGGCATGCCCGAAGCTGCGGTGAAATACCGCTCTTACCCGCAGATCAATATTCCCGACCGCACCTGGCCATCCAAGATCATCACCAAGGCGCCGATCTGGTGTTCCGTCGACCTGCGCGACGGCAACCAGGCTCTGGTCGATCCGATGGGCCATGATCGCAAGGCCCGCATGTTCCACCTCCTGCTGGATATGGGCTTCAAGGAAATCGAGATTGGTTTCCCCTCAGCATCGCAGACGGATTTCGATTTCGCCCGCTGGTGCATCGAGCAGGGCAACGTGCCCGAGGATGTCTCGCTGCAGGTGCTGGTGCAGTGCCGCCCGGAACTGATCACCCGCACGTTCGAATCGCTCGAAGGCGCCAACAAGCCGATCGTGCACTTCTATAATTCCACCAGCGAATTGCAGCGTCGTGTCGTTTTCGCCAAGGATGTCCAGGGCATCAAGCAGATTGCCGTCGACGCCGCCAAGATGATCACCGACATGGCCGCCAAGGCCGGCGGTGGCTATCGCTTCGAATATTCGCCGGAAAGCTTCACCGGCACAGAGCTGGATGTGGCTCTCGAGATCTGCAACGCCGTCATCGAGATCGTGAAGCCGACCCCGGACAACAAGCTGATCATCAACCTGCCGTCCACCGTCGAAATGGCGACGCCGAACATCTATGCCGACCAGATCGAATGGATGTGCCGCAATATCGACAACCGCGAAAACTTGATCATCTCGCTGCATCCGCACAATGACCGCGGCACGGGCATCGCGGCTGCCGAGCTGGCGTTGATGGCTGGCGCCGATCGTGTCGAAGGTACGCTGTTCGGCAATGGCGAGCGCACCGGCAATGTCGATGTCGTGACGATGGCGCTGAACATGTTCACGCAGGGCGTCGATCCCGAGCTCGATTGCTCCAATATCGAGCGGATGAAGGAAGTCTTCGAATATTCCAACCAGATGGCGATTACCGAGCGTCACCCCTATGTCGGCGAGCTGGTATACACCGCTTTCTCGGGCTCGCATCAGGATGCGATCAACAAGGGCATGAAGGCCTCGAAGGTCGCCAACAGCCCGGTATGGGAAGTGCCGTATCTGCCTATCGATCCGCAGGATGTCGGCCGCAGCTACGAGGCGATCATCCGCATCAATTCGCAGTCCGGCAAGGGCGGCATCGCCTATATCATGCAGCAGGACTACGGGCTAAACCTGCCGCGCAATCTGCAGGTGGAGTATCGCGAGGAAATCCAGCGCATCACCGACGAGGAAGGCAAGGAATTGCCGTCCAAGCGCATCTATGAGCACTTCATCGAGCGCTACGTGACGCAGCCGGACGCACGCCTGCGCTTCGTCGATCATCACACGTTTGCCGATCCCGAGCGCAAGGGCCAGCGCATCGTCGCTGCCGAGATTTCCGACAACGGCGAGATCAAGCGCATCGAAGGCCGGGGCAACGGCCCGATCGACGGCTTCATCAATGCGCTGTCGATCTACCTCGGCATTCAGATGACGGTCGAGGACTATTCGGAACATTCGCTGCAGCACGGCTCCAACGCGGCCGCGATTTCCTACGTCGAGACGTCCTATCCCGGCGGCAAGCTCTTCGGAGCCGGTATCAACACCAACATCGTTGCCGCGTCGCTCGAAGCGATCGTTTCCGCCGCCAACAGGGTGCTCGACGTCAAGGCGAAGAACGGCTGACATCAGCCATCACTGTCTTTCATAGATGCAAATCCCCTCGATCGATTCGAGGGGATTTTTGTTTTCAGACGCCATTCTCGGCGAAAACGGGATCGTCATCGCCGATGAAGCCGCCGGATTGCCGCGACCAGAGTGCGGCGCAGACGCCGTTTTCAGCCAGAAGCTCCGCGTGACTGCCGTCCTCGACGATGCGGCCGCCGTCGAGCACGACGATGCGATCCATCCGCGCGATGGTCGAAAGACGATGGGCGATGGGCGATGGCGATCACCGTCTTGCCTTCCATGACGTCGTAGAGTGTCGCCTGGATAGCGGCCTCGACCTCTGAATCGAGTGCGGATGTCGCCTCATCGAGCACGAGGATCGGCGCGTTTTTCAATATGGCGCGGGCAAGAGCGATGCGCTGCCTCTGGCCGCCGGAAAGCTGTACGCCTCGCTCGCCGACATGGGCATCGTAGCCGATGCGGCCCTCGTGATCCCGAAGCGTGGCGACGAATTCGCCGGCCGCGGCCTTATCCGCTGCCGCAGCGATCGCGCCTTCGGAGGATCGGTGCTCGCCGAACGCAATATTGTCGCGAACCGAGCGGTTGAGAAGCGCCGCATCCTGCGTCACCATGGCGATCTGCCGACGCAGGCTTTCCTGGGTCACGTTGCGGATATCCTGCCCATCGATTTCGATGGTGCCCGCTTCGGGGTCGAAGAAACGCAGCAGCAGGTTGACCAGCGTCGACTTGCCGGTGCCCGAGCGGCCGACGAGGCCGACCTTTTCGCCTGGTGCGATCCGTAGCGAGACGCCGTCAAGACCGCCATCGCCCTTGCCGTAGTGATGGGTCACGTCTCTAAAGGCGATCGCGCCGCGGCCGACCAGAAGACCACGCGCGTCTGGACGGTCGGTCACGGCGAGTGGCTGTGCCACGGTTTGCAGCGACTGCCGCATCGCGCCGAGGTGGCTGAACAGGGACGAGACGGCATCGAGCATCCATTCCGCCATGCCGGTGATGCGGAAGCTAAGCGCGAGGGAAGCGGCAATCAGCCCAAGCGGGGCACTGCCGACCTTCCATAAAAGGATCGCATAGCCGACTAATCCGACGATCAGGAAGCTGCCGAGGAACAGCATGCTCGAATTGACCATGACTTCGAGCTTCTGCACGCCGACGAAAGTATTGCGGGTTTCGGCAAAGCGTTCCCGGCTTTCGCGATCTTCCTCGGCAGCATTGGCGAATAGCTTGATGATGTCGATATTGGCATAGGTATCGACCAGCGTGCCGGTCAGCGCGGCGTAGGCGCCCTGGAAGCGCTCGGAGGCCCTGCGCAGGCGCGGAACGACGAAAGCCATCAGGCCAAGGTAGCAGGCGATCCAGATCAGCAGCGGCCAGACGAGCCGCAAATCGATGGAGGCCATGAGCCAGAGCGAGCCGGCGACATAAACGGTCACGAAGGAAAGCGTGTGCAGCACGGCATAGGCGACGCCGGTTGCGGAACTGCCGATGTCGCGGACCTGGGCAGCGATGCGTCCGGAAAAATCGCGACGGAACCAGCCGACGGATTGGCGCACGACATGGCGATGGGCGCGCCAGCGAAATAGCATTTCGGCGTTGGGCCGGAATGCGATGTCGTCCAGGCTTTCCCTGAGATAACCAGCGAGGGGGCGTGCAATCAGGACGAGGAACGCTGCCGCAAGCAGTTGCCTGCCATGCGACGCCCAAAGCTCTTCCGGCTGCGTGGTCGCCAGCATATCGACAAGCTGGCTGGCATAGCCAATGAGCCAGACCTCGATCGCGGCGCCGGCCACCGATAGCGCGAGGCTCGCCGCTATGACGAAGCGAAAGGGCCGGAGGTTGTTTGCGAGATATTGCCAGCCGTTCGGCGGCG
>JAGWJK010000263.1 GCA_028865845.1 Rhizobiaceae bacterium | reverse complement strand
ATCTTTCGGTCGTCCAGCGCGACTATCCGATCGTTTTCGCGACACTCTATATCTTCTCCCTGCTTGGTCTTGTGGTCGGCCTGATCTCCGACCTGATCTACACCTGGATCGACCCGCGCATCGACTTCGAGCGGAGGGACATCTGATGGACGTGGCGACCAATCCAGCCGGCCCGGTCGCGGTAAAGCCGCCGCGCAAGGGACTTTTCTCTCCGACGAATGTCCGCCGCTGGCAGAACTTCAAGGCGAATCGCCGTGGCTTCTGGTCTCTCTGGATCTTCCTGGTCCTGTTCGTCCTCAGCCTCGGTGCCGAATTCATTGCCAATGATCGGCCGATCATCATCTCGTACAAGGGCGAGATCCTGATGCCGATCTTCGTCGATTATCCCGAGGACAAATTCGGCGGCTTTCTGGCGCAGACAGACTACCGCGCCCAGGATATCGCAGACGAGATCAATGCCAACGGCTGGATGATCTGGCCGCCGATCCATTATTCCTACCAGACCGCCAACTCCAATCTGCCCAACGGAATGTCGGCCCCGACGCCGCCCTTCTGGCTGATGAGCAAGGAGCAGCGTTGCTCCGGCTACGCCCAGGGTGTCAACGACCCCAATTGCAACATCAGCAATCTGAATTGGCTTGGCACCGACGACCAGGCGCGTGATGTCATGGCGCGCATGATCTACGGCTTCCGCATTTCGGTGCTGTTCGGCCTGGCGCTCACCATCTGCTCGGCGGTGGTCGGCGTTACTGCCGGCGCGATCCAGGGCTATTTCGGCGGCTGGACCGACCTTCTGCTCCAGCGCTTCATCGAAATCTGGTCGTCGATGCCGGTGCTCTACATTCTGCTGATCATCGCGTCCGTCCTGCCGCCGGGCTTTTTCATCCTGCTTGGTATCTTGCTGTTGTTTTCCTGGGTGGGGCTCGTCGGCGTCGTGCGTGCTGAATTCCTGCGGGCACGCAATTTCGAATATGTCCGTGCGGCCCGTGCTCTCGGCGTCAACAACCGCACCATCATGTATCGCCACCTGCTGCCGAACGCGATGGTCGCCACCTTGACCTTCGTGCCGTTCATCCTGTCCGGTTCGATCTCGACCCTGACCTCGCTCGACTTCCTCGGCTTCGGCATGCCCCCCGGCTCGCCGTCGCTCGGCGAGCTGATCGCCCAGGGCAAATCCAATCTGCAGGCCCCGTGGCTGGGCCTCACTGCCTTCTTCACCATGTCGATCATGCTGTCGCTGCTGATCTTCGTCGGCGAAGCCGTGCGCGATGCGTTCGATCCGAGGAAGACGTTCAGATGAGCGCATCCCAGACCCCGTTGCTTTCCGTCCGCAACCTGTCCGTGGCCTTTCATCAGGGCGGACGCACCTCGACCGCCGTCGACGGCATCTCCTTCGATATATCCAAGGGCGAAGTCGTGGCGCTCGTCGGTGAATCCGGGTCGGGCAAGTCGGTCTCGGCCAACTCCATCCTGAAGCTGTTGCCTTATCCTTCGGCCAGCCACCCCTCCGGTGAAATTCTGTTCAAGGGCAAGGACCTCCTGAAGGCATCGGATAGCGAGCTGCGCGCCGTGCGCGGCAACGATATTACGATGATCTTCCAGGAGCCGATGACTTCGCTCAATCCGCTGCATTCGATCGAAAAGCAGATCAGCGAGATCCTTGGCCTGCATCAGGGGCTGGTTGGGCAGCAGGCGCGCCAGCGCACGCTCGAGCTTTTGAACCAGGTCGGCATCCGCGAGCCCGAGAAACGTCTCAAGGCCTATCCGCACGAACTCTCGGGCGGCCAGCGCCAGCGCGTGATGATTGCCATGGCGCTCGCCAACCGGCCAGAACTCCTGATCGCCGACGAGCCGACCACGGCGCTCGACGTCACCGTGCAGGCGCAGATCCTCGAATTGCTGCGCGAGCTCAAGGGTGTGCACGGCATGTCGATGCTGTTCATCACCCACGATCTCGGCATCGTCCGCAAATTTGCCGATCGCGTCTGCGTCATGACCAAAGGCAAGATCGTCGAGACCGGGCCGGTCGAGCAGGTCTTCACCCGGCCGCAGCATGACTACACCCGCCATCTGCTCGCTTCCGAACCGCGGGGCGAACCGCCGCTCGGCGACACTAGCAAGCCCGTGGTCATGGAAGGCTCGGATATCAAGGTCTGGTTCCCGATCAAGGCCGGGTTCATGCGCAAGGTCGTCGACCATGTAAAGGCGGTCGACGGGATCGACCTGAAACTGAGGGCCGGCCAGACACTCGGTGTCGTCGGCGAATCCGGATCCGGCAAGACGACGCTCGGCCTGGCGTTGGCGCGGCTGATTTCGTCTCGCGGACGCATCAGCTTCGTCGGCAAGGATATCGCCGATTATTCCTTCAAGGCGATGCGGCCGCTGCGAAACCAGCTTCAAGTCGTATTCCAGGATCCCTACGGATCGCTTAGCCCGCGCATGTCGGTGGGCGAGATCATCGCCGAGGGCTTGAAGGTGCACGAGCGGTCGCTTTCGGCCGACGAGCGCGATCAGCGCGTATGCTGGGCATTGGAGGAAGTCGGGCTCGATCCCCTGACCCGCTGGCGTTTTCCGCATGAGTTTTCCGGTGGCCAGCGCCAGCGCATCGCCATTGCCCGCGCCATGGTGCTGAAGCCGCGTTTCGTCATGCTGGACGAACCGACCTCAGCCCTCGACATGAGCGTGCAGGCCCAAGTCGTCGATCTGCTGCGCGACCTGCAGAAAAAGCATGACCTCGCCTATCTCTTTATCAGCCATGACCTCAGGGTGGTGAAGGCGCTTGCCAACGACCTGATCGTGATGCGTTTCGGCAAGGTGGTGGAGCAAGGCCCCTCGGCGGAGATTTTTCGCGCGCCGAAAGAGGATTATACCAAGGCGCTTCTCGCCGCTGCCTTCAACATCGAGGCGGTACCCACCGCCGCAATCCAGCAGTAAAAGACGATAGATCATGCCGGCCCCCGTTCTTGTCGACCTCAAATTCGATCCGCGAGCATCGTGGTGACTTTTCGACGCGCAGGACCATCGCTGGAACCTTCCATGCCCGCGTTCGTTTTTTGTGGGAACGCTGCGCAGCCATAATAGCGGTGTTTGGATGAGGAATTGAGCACGGGTTGCCTCGGCGGAGGCAGGCCGTTTAATTTAGTATCAATTTTCTTTCAGTGACTGGACTTTTGCTCAACATTTTTTGATAAGAGGAACGTACATCTACGGCTGAGCCGGGGCACGAGAGCTTGACGCCCGGGATGCAGGGAGACGGGGCCGGAACGACATGACGAAGACGGACATTGCCACCCGCGTCTATAATCACACCTGGAAGCTCGATCCGATCATCCGCAGCCTGATCGACACGGACTTTTACAAGCTTCTGATGTTGCAGATGATCTGGAAACTCTATCCGGACGTCAACGCCACCTTCACGCTGATCAACCGCACGAAAAGCGTGCGTCTTGCCGAAGTGATCGACGAGAAGGAGTTGCGTGATCAGCTCGACCATGCCCGCACCTTGCGGCTCTCCAAGAAGGAGATGATCTGGCTGGCGGGTAACAGTTTCTACGGCCGAGCGCAGATCTTCGAGCCGGAATTCCTGACCTGGCTGTCCAATTTCCAGCTGCCGGAATACGAGCTCTCGAAGAAGGATGGCCAGTATATTCTCGACTTCCACGGGTCGTGGAAGGAAACGACCATGTGGGAAATCCCCGCGCTTGCCATCATCAACGAGCTCAGGTCGCGTGCGGCGCTCCGGGCGCTCGGCCCCTTCACGCTCGATGTGCTCTATGCGCGCGCCAAGGCCAAGATGTGGCAGAAGGTCGAGCGGTTGCGCGAGTTGCCGGGTCTTCGAATATCCGATTTCGGCACGCGCCGCCGGCACAGCTTCTTGTGGCAGCGCTGGTGCGTGGAAGCGCTGAAGGAAGGCGTCAGCCACGCCTTCACCGGCACGAGCAACGTCCTGCTCGCCATGGATTCCGATCTGGAAGCCGTCGGCACCAACGCCCACGAACTGCCGATGGTGGCAGCGGCTTTGGCCGAAACCGACGACGCGCTCGCCAAGGCGCCCTACAAGGTCCTGCGTGACTGGAACCGTCTCTATGGCGGCAACCTGCTAGTCGTCCTGCCCGATGCCTTCGGCACCGCTTCCTTCCTGCGCAATGCCCCCGAATGGGTTGCAGACTGGACCGGCTTCCGCCCGGACAGCGCGCCGCCGATCGAAGGCGGCGAGAAGATCATCGAGTGGTGGAAGAAGATGGGGCGCGACCCCCGGCAGAAGCTGCTGATCTTTTCCGACGGGCTGGATGTCGATGCGATCATCGCCACCTACAAGCATTTCGAGGGTCGCGTTCGCATGGGCTTTGGCTGGGGCACGAACCTAACCAACGATTTCGCCGGCTGCGCTCCCACCGAAATCAGCGGCCTCAGCCCGATTTCGATCGTCTGCAAGGTCATCGAAGCCAACGGTCGCCCGGCCGTCAAGCTCTCCGACAATCCGCAGAAGGCGACCGGCGAGCCAGCCGAAGTCGAACGCTACCTGAAATTCTTCGGCGCCGAGGACCGGGTCGATCAGGAAGTATTGGTTTAGAAGCTCAGCTTGGGCGCATGGTGCTTCGCACTGTGCTTTGCTATCATATATTCATGTGATGTCGCCGGTTTCGGAGAAAGTTCGATGGCATTTGCCATGAAAGCAAATGTGGAAATCTCCCCCGACATCGGTGAGCGGCTGCAAAAGCTTGCCGTGAGTCGTGATCGCGAGCTTAGCAGCCTGTTGAAAGAGGCGGTCGAGCAATATGTCGAACGTGAGGAAAAGCGTGAGGCATTCCGACAGGACGCTCTTCGTGCCTGGGAAGATTATCAGGAAACCGGTTTGCATTTGACGCTGGAAGAAGTCGAAGAGTGGTTTCAGCAGCTCGCGGACGGCGAAGACGTCGAACCGCCGGCATGCCACGTATAGTTTGGTCGCCGCGTGCTACGCAGGACATCCAGCGTCTTTATCGGTTTCTGGCATCGCGCAACCCGGAGGCGGCAAAACGTGCGGTGTTGGCAATCCGCTCGGATGTTCGCACCCTTATGAATCAACCGCGGTCCGGTCGTCGGATAGACGGCATGGCGCCCGAATTCTGGGAATGGATTGTTGATTTCGGAAGAGACGGCTACCTGGTTCGCAATGGTCTCTCTGCTGACGAGGTGGTGATTTTGGCTATCCGCCATGGCCGCGAGGATGGCTATCAACAGCCGAAATTCTCTTACTGGACCGTCCGCCCGACCCGCTTGAATAGCGACCACTTGCCGTTCTCCCAGCGATATTGATCCGGCGAGATGACGTAGGGCACGTCGCTGAGATCGGCGCTGATCAGTTCGAGAAGATGCAGGCCCTGGACGTCGTTTTCATGGGTAAAGAACACCTTGTCGCGTGACAGGAATGCCGCGACCGGTGCCGCTCCCCCGGATTGATCCTGCACTTGCGCCCAGAATTTCGGCAGGAAGGCGACGCTGGATTCGAACTGGCCGTCGATCTCGACATATTGAAACTGGCTGCGCCTGGCGATCTGCACCCCGGTCTTCGAGAGAAACTTGTAGAGATTGGCCTGAGCCGCTTCAGCCAATTCACCGGCATCGATGCCCCATTCATCAAGCGCCGTTGTCATCACGTAGCTGACGGCAGTGTCGCCGTTCACCACGAAGAGTTTCACCAGATCCTCGGCCTCGTCGAGATAGACGAATTCCGGCGTGTCTTCTTCATCCTGCACAGCCTGCATCATCTGCTGCCGCGCCACGTCGACGAAGTTGCGGGCCTTCAGCACTGGCAGAACCTTTCCGAGCTCGCCGTCGCCCTCAAGGCCTTCAGTCATGTTGAGGTAGTTGAGCAAGGCCTGGGCACGCGCCTGGCCATGTTTTTCGCGCAGCGCCAGCAAGGCATTATTGAGGAATTTCGTCATCGTGTTGCCGTTGCGGCTATGCATCGTCAGGCTGCCGGCTCGCGGATCGTAGTCGACCCGGATGACGTCGCCGAAGAAAGGCAGGCGTTCCTGCAGATAGGCCGCAAATCGCGCCTCGTCTTGCAGTGCTTCATCCGGAATATTGAGATCCAGGCTCTTGATACCGGGCTTTTCCGCCGGTTGCGGTGCCGCCGCCTCGGTCGTTTGCGCGCTCGGCCGCCGAGCACCGCCGAAGAGCCTCTTCAGAAAATTGAACACGCGACAGATCCCCCGCGCCAAACGGTGCCCGCGGATAACCTAACCTGCGGCCGGCCTGGGCGCAATGCTGCCACGAGGGCATCGAGGCCCGTCTCGCAAGTGTCGGCTTGCCCGTATGAAAAAGGCGTATAATCTGCGAAAACAAGCCCATCGGGCAGTTGGGGAAGGCAAGGTACTATGAGCATTGTCGGGTATTGCA
>JAGWJK010000262.1 GCA_028865845.1 Rhizobiaceae bacterium | reverse complement strand
CGTACGATCGACGGCACGGCTTTTCGGTGACCGGACCCGCGTCTGGCTGGTGGGTCTTTACGGTGCGACGCTACTGCTGATGTTGCTGTCGTTCCTGCTGGCCGGGGCAGGGTGGCTTTCCTATGTCGGCCTGCTCGTGGCCGGCGGCATGTTCGCCTTCCAGATCGCCGTGCTCGACATCAACGATGCCAGCCAGTGCCTGGCCCTGTTCAAATCCAACAGCAAGGTCGGCCTGATCATCTTCGCCGGCCTCTTCCTGTCGGCCCTGCTTCTCGCTGCATGATCAAACGGCGAAGCCCGGCGCGGGGCGCCGGGTTCGTATCGTATCTATGACGTGGAGAGCTTAGCGCCGCGCGATGATCTCGCGGCCCTGGATCTTCATGGTCACGCCAAGCTTGCCGGTCGTGCGGCGCACGAGGAAGCGCGGGCGGCGGTTGGCGAAGAAGGAATGGCGCCGGCGCGGCTGAATATTGTTGGTGCGCAGGCCCCCCAGATGTTCTTCCAGCGGGCGGGCGACCCCGTCTGCCTCGATCATCAGCATCGGAATGCGGAAAGCTTCCGACCACGAGCGCCAGTCGGCGGCAATGTCGCTGAGATCATGGGCGACGAGCAGCGGAATGCACAATTCCGGGTCGTCGTGGTGTAGTTCAAGCGTGACGGTGACCTCGCCGTCGCCATGGTCGATGGCGCGGGCGGCAACACCCTTGAAAGCGCGCTTCGGCAGGGCCACCGAGAGCGGCAGACCGCTCGACGGAAGGATCTTTCGCAGCACAGCGCCGCGCTCGTCGATCGTGATGCTGACATCACCCGAGGCACCGCGCATGGCATAGCTGACCTGTTGCGGAAAGCGCGTCGGATCAAGCCGCAGTGTGGTTCCAGCCCAATCGGGCTTCAGGACGGTATTTGTCATCTAATCTCTACCCTTGCTTTACCTGAGAGCCGGTTTTCCGGTCTTCTTACGGGGAACTTTTTCGTTCTCTCGTTGAGGTCAGATTAGGCGGCGGCCCTTCCAGACAGCTTAAAAATCGCGGTTAAGAAAACTTTGCGTCCTCAAATGGTTAGCAAAAGCAAATCCAGCAAGGTTTCCATAAAGTGAATACACGGAGAAAGCGGCTGTCTCGCGTTGGTGCACGCGCCAAGCGAAGTACTGTAAGTCTCAGGTAAGGTTTAAATGCGATAATTTCGGCAGATTCGCGCGACTATATTAGAGATCTATTGAGGCCTGCTCATGATATCCACCTATCTTGGCTACACCATCGCCACGAGGAATATGACGACGACACTCAACCAAGTGGCGTCGCAGAGCCAAGTCAAGCGCGAACAGGATTACTACAACGCCAATATTGGTAAGGTCACGAACGTCGACGATTTTCTCGGCAATTATCAGCTCTACAGCTATGCCATGACCGCCTATGGCCTCGAGGACATGACCTACGCCAAGGGTTTCATGAAGGAAGTGCTGACCAGCGATCTGACAGACCCTAATAGTTTTGCGAACAAGCTGAGCGACCCGCGCTACAAGGAATTCGCCGCAGCGTTCAATTTTGGCACGAGCACCACGCAGACGGCGCAGTCCAGCACCGAAGAGGACGACATGATCGGCCTCTACCAGCAATCGTTTACCACCGAGGCGGACGATGCGACGACCGAAAGCGATTACTATGCCCAGGCGATGGACAGCGTCACCAACGTCGACGATTTCCTGAGCAACGACCGCCTCAAGGATTATGTCCTGAAAGCCTACGGAATCGACCCGACCAACGTGTCGGATACGTTCCTGAAGCAGATGCTGACGAGCGACGTCAACGATCCGAACAGCTTCGTCAACGTCAACGGCAGTGCCGCCGACAAGGCAATCGCCGCGCAATTCAGTTTCAATTCCGACGGGACCATCAAGGCATCGACCGCGGATGATGACATGGCCTATTATCAGGCCCAGATAGGCTCTGTGACTACCGTCGGCGACCTGACGTCGAATACGCGTCTGTTCGATATCGTCAAGACCGCCTACGGTCTCGATTCCAGCGTGACGGCAGATGAGTTCAATGCCGCAGCCAAGAACCCGACGCTCGCGCAGCAGGACGGTTTGAGCGCCGTTCTATCGCAGTTCAACTTCGAATCGCTGGATGGCAACGTTCCGACCGGCCAGCAGGTGCAGACCAGCGACCAGATCCAGACGACCGTCAATAATTACAGCACCAACTACGTATCGCACGCCCAGACCGAAGCCCAGAAGGCGGCGGTCATGAGCCAGTACAATTTCGAGGTTCCGTCTTACACGACGGACACCGGCGCGATCGATAACGACGCCTATTACAAGCAGCAGATCGGCTCGATCACCTCCGTCAGCCAGCTTACTAGCGATCCGCGCCTGTTCGATTACATCAAGACCGCCTTCAATCTTTCGGGCCTTGAACCGGGCGAAAGCGACGACATTCTGGCGTTCGACTTCACGCAATCGGTAAAGGACCCGACCTACGCGTCGCTGACAGGTTTCAGCAGCATCGTTGCGCAATTCAATTTCCAGACCGACGGCACCGTTGCCGCCGGCAGCCAGGCGCAGTCCAGCGATCAGGTCGCCTCGACGTCGTCAGCCTACATGTCCGAATATAAGAGCGAGCAGACCGCGCTGGTGACGGACGCCACCAAGAATTACCAAACGCGCATGGCAAGCGTGAAGAATATCAACGATTTCTTCGCCACCAACGCATCCGACGACGATTCGACGAACGATAATCTGCCGGAACTTTACCAGGTAGCGTTGCGCGCCTTCGGCATCAGCCCCGATGAAATGTCGAAATCGCAGATGAAGAAGGTGCTGGAAAGCGATCCGTACGATCCGAAGAGCTATGTCAGTTCGCTCAAGGACCCGCGCTTCACCGCGCTTGCCAAGGCGTTCAATTTCGACAGCAAGGGCAATATCAAAGCGCAGCCGGTTCAGGCGCTGTCGCAATCGCAGATCAACAGCTACATTTCGGAATATTCCAGCCAAACCAGTGCCGGCCTCACCGGAAATGCGCAGACGCAGGCGATCGATGCCGCAAAGACCGCCGGCACCTATTTCGCGACCAATATCCTCAACGTGAACTCCGTCTCCGATCTTCTCAAGGACAGCAAGCTTACGGATTTCGTCCTGACCGCCAACGGCATCGATCCGAAGACGGTGACGACCGCGACATTGAAGAAGGCCTTCGCCGCCGATCCGTCCGATCCCAAGAGCTTCCTCAACACGACGGACGGCGAGCAGTTCAAGAGCATCGTCGAAGCTTTCAATTTCGGTACGGACGGCAACCTCACGGACACCAAGCTCGGAACGGCACAGAACGCCGGCGCGCTGGACGCGACCGACAATTTGTTCCTGCATCAGACGCTGGAAGATCAGCAGGGCGAGACCAATCCGGGCGTGCGCCTGGCACTTTATTTCCAGCGCAAGGCACCCGATATCAACTCGATATACGACATCATGGGCGATAGCGCGCTCTATGAGGTCATCACGACCACCTATAGTCTGCCGAGCTCGATCTCGTCGATGAACGTGGACGATCAGGCGAAGATGCTGAGCAATTTCGTCAACGTCAAAGACCTGCAGGACCCGGACAAGGTCAACAAGCTGCTGCAGCGATTCTCTGCCATGTACGACATCCAGAACAATACGACTCAGTCGACTTCGCCGGCTTTGCAGATCCTGTCGGGATCGTCCTCCGGCAGCATCGGCGTCAGCGCCGATACCCTGCTGTCGATCGCGCAGCTGTCTTCGTCCTAGGCCCTGAAAGGTCCTGAAAACATCTGATTCGCGCCGCTTTTCCGCGGCGCGAAGCCGCTTGGCATGCGCGCTTGCAGCCTTTGAAGGCCTGAGCGTCGGCTAAGCCCTGGAGACGCGGAATAAGTGCATTCTACGACGTTAAGAAGGAACTTATTAACCGTCTTTGCCCTATTCGATTTGAGAAGCTATCGGCAATATCAATGACTGGGTTGCAGGTCTCATGCGTCTTTCCCGAACGAACCTTATGAACACGCCAGCGGGCTCCCAGCAGGACGGCGAGCTCACTCCCGAACAGGCGGAAGAAGAGGCCCGTCGGGCCGAGCAGATCGCTGCTCGCCGCGCTTTCCTGGAAGAGAAGATCCGCAACGCCCGCGAGGCAAAGCGGAAGGCCGAAGAGCAGCGATTGGCTGAAGAAGCCCGTCAGCAGGCGTTGGCGCCGAAGCCGCCAATCGTCGATGCTCTGCAAGCAAGCACGGCAGCGAGCAGCCCGCCCGTGCCGGCAGGCCCTCGCGATCTCTCGGCCGAGGCACTTGCCTCGCCCCACTGGCAGAAGGCCTTTTCGCTGGCGCCGAACGTCCGCTTTACCCGCACGCGGGAAAGCGAGATCGTCAGCCGCCGCGCGCCTGCTGCCCCGGCAGCGGCAGTTCCGGCCGCCTCCGCCATCAGCCATGCCGCGATGCGTGTGGTTGAGACGCCCATGGTCGAATCACCGGCCCCGTTCCAGACAACGCCCATGGAGACATCGACCGCTTTCGAGCTGCCGCCGTTCGACGAGATGCAGGCCGCGGCTGCACGCGCAAACTACAAGCCTGCCGTACTTCAGAAATCCCCGGCGCTTTCGCCGGACGCATTGGAGATGACCGTCATCGCTACCGCATTCCATAAGGCTCCGGCGATCGCGCTGGATGCTTCGCCTTCATCGCAGAAAGTTACTGAAATTCCCGCCGCGTCCTCACTCGATCCGCGGCTTGCTCATCTCTCCGACTTTGCCTTCTGGGATGTCATGCCCTTCGAAGGCGACCTCATCCCGGAAGCCAAGCCGGCTCCGGTTCAACCTGTCGAATTCGAACGGGTAGAAACCGAACTCGAATCGATTACCGCGAAGTTCCGGGTGGTCGAATGCCGCCGGCCGCCGCAGATGACGGCTGCGATGCTGCAGCCCGCAACGACCGAGCCCGAACCCGCCCCCGCTGTCGTCGCGGTGGAAAAGCCGAAGGCCAAGATCAAAGCGCCCGCAGCACCCCAGCCGGTCGCCGCTCCCCAACCTCAGCCCCGTCAGGTGGACGCGGTTCAGCCCGTCGCCGCCGAGCCGAGCGTGACCTTCGTTGCCGAGAAGGTCGCAGATCCGTTCGCGGCAACGCAGGTGACTTTCGTTCCCCAGCCGGAAACGGTTTTCACGATGCATCCGGCTTCCGCCGTTGAGCCGCAGATCACCTTTGCCAGCGAAGCTCAGACCACGTTTGCCGCCGAGGTGACGTCGGCACCGGCCTTGACCGATACCTGGGTTCCCCCGGCCTTCATCGCCTCGGTCTATGTGCCGCAGACGGTCGAGCCGGCAACCGAGGCCACTCCGATCGCGGCCGTACCGGTCGCCAAGCCGGCCGTTCAGTCGCCGGCCGCGTCCTCGTCGATCCAGATCACCCCGCGCCGAGACAGGCCGGCCACGACCACGCCGCTCGAGTGGCGTCCGATCGCCCATACCGCCGAAGGCGAATATGAGTTCCCGCCGCGCGAGTTGCTGCAGGAGCCCGTCGCCCGCGAGGGCGTGATCATGACGCAGGAGACGCTGGAACAGAATGCCGGCCTGCTCGAAAGCGTGCTTGAAGATTTCGGCATCAAGGGCGAAATCATCCATGTTCGCCCCGGTCCGGTCGTCACGCTCTATGAATTCGAGCCGGCTCCGGGCGTAAAATCCTCGCGCGTCATCAACCTCGCAGACGATATCGCCCGCTCGATGTCGGCGCTGTCAGCCCGCGTCGCCGTCGTTCCCGGCCGTAACGTCATCGGAATCGAACTGCCGAACGCCACCCGCGAGACCGTCTATTTCCGTGAGATGATCGAATCCTCGGACTTCGAAAAGAGCGGCTACAAGCTGGCGCTCGGCCTCGGCAAGACCATCGGCGGCGAACCTGTCATCGCCGAGCTTGCGAAGATGCCACACCTGCTGGTCGCCGGCACCACCGGTTCGGGCAAGTCGGTTGCGATCAATACCATGATCCTGTCGCTGCTCTACCGTATGACGCCGGAGCAGTGCCGTCTGATCATGGTCGACCCGAAGATGCTGGAACTCTCCGTCTATGACGGCATCCCGCACCTGCTGACCCCCGTCGTCACCGATCCGAAAAAGGCCGTCATGGCCCTGAAATGGGCGGTGCGCGAGATGGAGGATCGCTATCGCAAGATGTCGCGCCTCAGCGTCCGCAACATCGACGGCTACAACAGCCGCGTAGCGGTCGCAAAGGAGAAGGGCGAGACCATCCATGTCATGGTCCAGACTGGCTTCGACAAGGGCACCGGTACCCCGATCGAAGAGCAGCAGGAGATGGACCTGACGCCGATGCCCTATATCGTCGTCATCGTCGACGAAATGGACGACCTGATGATGGTCGCCGGCAAGGAAATCG
>JAGWJK010000261.1 GCA_028865845.1 Rhizobiaceae bacterium | reverse complement strand
GATCGCGAGATCGGCCTCATCCTGGCCGTGCCGATGGTTGTGCGCGTCATCGTCGCGCCGATCGTCGCGATCTTCGCTGATCGCATGGACGAACGTGCCGACGTTCTCCTCTGGTCCGGCGCACTGTCGCTGCTGACGGCGATCGCGCTCTATTGGACCGTGGATTTCTGGTCGGTTCTTCTCGTCTATGGCGTTCAGGGCGCGACATACGCGCCTTATGTGCCGGTGGTGGAATCGATCACCATTTCCGGCGTGCGCCGGTGGGGCTTCGACTACGGTTCCATGCGGGTCTGGGGCTCGATCGCCTTCATCTTCTCGACGCTGATCGGCGGCCAGTTGATCGGTCTATGGGGTGGGACGATGGTTCTGCCCGTCATGGTCGTCGGCTTTATTCTGACGACGGTGATGGCATTCATCTGTCCGCGCATCGGACCGACGCGCCGGCGCAACCAGCCGATCAATCTGCAGGCGCCGATCGGGAGCGCGCTGCGTTCGCCGCAATTGCTGATCACCATGATCGGGGTGTCCGTCCAGCAGTCGAGCCATGCGGTTCTTTACACCTTCGCGTCGATCTATTGGCGGAACCTCGGCTTTTCGGGAACCGAGATTGCGGTTCTCTGGAGTATCGGTGTCACTTCGGAAGTGATGGTGTTCTTTCTGTCGAGGAGGCTCAGCCGCCGCTTCAGCGCGTGGACGCTGATCTTCTTCGGCTCGGCGATGAGCATCCTGCGCTGGATTCTTTTTCCGATCAATTTCGGCTTTATCGGCTATTTCGCGCTGCAGTGTTTCCATTCCTGCACCTATGCCTGCGTGCACACCGGTATTCAGCGCCGCATCGTCGCCTCCGTGCAGGAAACCCAGGAAGCCTCGGCTCAGGGAGCCTATTATTTCTATAACGGCATGTGCCTGGGGCTCATGACCTTCGCGTCCGGCTACCTCTACGCCTGGTTCGGGCTTTCGAGCTATTACATCATGTCCGGCGTTGCCGCGTTCGGTCTGGGAATGGTGATCGTTGCCCGCAATCTTCGTCCGCAGGGCGTTTCTGTTGGCGAAACGGCAACAGGGGCCTCGCGATAAGACGCTGCCGTTCCCGTCATGGCGCGAAAATGATTTCATTTGGATATCAAAATGCTATGGCATATTTTGCCGTTGGTGCATTGCAGAATGTGCCTATGCACCCGGAATTTTAACCTTTAGTTTCGCGTCGATTCTCGAATCGGCAAATGGGCCGCAACATCGGAAAGACATTTGAGCTTGAAAGCCGCCGAACAGACATCCGATGCACCGAGGATCGACGACGAGCCCGATGGCAGCGGGCATCGGTACCGGCTCGAAGGCAATTGGCGTAGCGCCAATATTCACGGCGTCCTTCGCCGCATCGATCAGCTGACGACACGCAGCAGCGGCGGCCAGGTGGTCATCGATCTTTCCGACCTTTCCGACGTCGATACCGCGGGTGCGCTTCTCATTCGCCGGCTGAAGACGAGCCAGGAGGAACACGGCGCGACTGTCGTCGTCGAGGGCTCCACGCCGCATATCGATGAGTTGCTCACGGCCTTTACGGCGGATGAAAACGAGGAAGCCGGCGAGGCCAAAAAGAAAGCGCCGTTGACCGAGCGAATTCTAGCGCCGATCGGCAAGAGCATGGTGGACATTTGGGGCAATCTGGTTGCCGCCATGTACATTCTCGGATCCGCCGTGCGGGGCGCTCAGCTGAAGTTCGGGCGCGGCAGCGGTGTGTCGCCGGCTTCGATCGTCAACCAGATCGATCACATGGCCGTTCGCGCCGTGCCGATCATTCTGCTGATGTCCTATCTCATCGGCGCGATCATCGCACAGCAGGGCGCGTTTCAGCTGCGGTATTTCGGCGCTGAAGTCTTCGTGGTCGATCTTGTCGGCATCCTGCAATTGCGCGAAATCGGCGTGCTTTTGACCGCGATCATGATCGCGGGTCGTTCGGGCAGTGCGATCACCGCCGAAATCGGCTCGATGAAGATGCGCGAAGAGGTGGACGCGCTGAAAGTCATGGGTCTCAATCCGATCGGCGTGCTGATCTTTCCGCGGCTGGTGGCGCTGACGGTTGCGCTGCCGTTGCTGACGATCCTTGCGAATTTCGCGTCGCTTCTTGGCGCGGCGACGGTCACCTACCTCTATTCCGGCATCACCTTCGCCACGTTCGTTTCGCGCCTGCATGAGGCGATCAGCCTCTCCACGGTTATCTCCGGCATGATCAAGGCGCCGTTCATGGCGCTTGTCATCGGCATCGTCGCGGCGGTCGAGGGACTGAAGGTCGGCGGCAGTGCTGAATCGCTTGGTCAGCACGTCACGTCGTCGGTCGTTAAGTCGATTTTCGTTGTGATCCTGATGGACGGGCTGTTTGCCATGTTCTACGCGGCGATCGATTTCTAGAGGGATGGCAAGGTGAGCGAGCCACAAGAAGAGAACCAGACGGCGACGGACGCGCATGGCGACAACAGGGACATTGTCCTTGCGGCGCGCGACGTCACGGTTGCCTTCGGTTCGAAGGTCGTGCTCGACAAGCTGAACCTCAATATCTATCGCGGCGAGATCCTGGGCTTCGTCGGCGCGTCCGGCGCGGGCAAATCGGTGCTGCTGCGCACTGTGTTGCGGCTGCTGCCGCGCCGCTCCGGCGAGATCGAAATTCTCGGTGCGAACTACGACAAGCTTTCCGAACCGGAGCGCAACCAGCTCGATATGCGTCTCGGCGTGCTCTTCCAGCTGGGCGCGCTGTTTTCCTCGCTGACGGTCAAGGAAAACATCCAGGTGCCGATGCGGGAATATCTCGACCTCCCCAAGGAGCTGATGGACGAGCTTGCGCATCTGAAGATCCGCATGGTCGGACTTGCCGCCGACGCTGCCGACAAATATCCGTCCGAGCTTTCCGGCGGCATGATCAAGCGTGCGGCTCTTGCCAGAGCGCTGGCGCTCGATCCCGATCTGGTCTTCCTCGACGAGCCGACATCGGGCCTCGATCCGATTGGCGCGGCCGAATTCGACGAGCTGATCGCCAAGCTGCGCGACACGCTCGGCCTGACTGTTTATATGGTGACTCACGATCTCGACAGCCTCTTTTCCGTCTGCGACCGTATTGCTGTCCTCGGACATAAGCGGGTATTGGTTGAAGGAACGGTTGAAGACATGCTCGCCTGCGACGACCCTTGGGTGCAGTCCTATTTCCGGGGAAAGCGCGCACGGTCGATCGTGCCGCAGGCAAAGGCGGGAGATCATCGGAACGACGACAACGGCGCTGGCGCCCACAGCCGCGAGAAGTGACTGGAGACTATGGAAACCAAAGCCAACTATACGATCGTCGGGTTCTTCACGCTGCTGGTCATCGCTGCCGCTTTCGGATTCGTCTACTGGATGGCGGAATATGGCCGCGGCGGTCCGATGGCCGAACTGGTCGTGCGCATTCCGGGATCGGCAAACGGCCTGAGTGTGGGTTCGCCCGTGCGCTTCAACGGCATCCAGGTCGGCTCCGTGCAGGGGCTTTCGATCGACGCCGACGACCCGAACTATTCGCTCGCCTTTACCGAAGTGCGCGCCGATGCACCGGTTTACACATCCACCAAGGCCATCCTTGAAATCCAGGGCCTGACGGGCGCTGCCTATATCGAACTTTCCGGCGGCCGTAATGGCGACGAGAATATTCTGAAGCGCTCGATCGAGACCGGCAAGCGCGCCGTGCTGCTTGCGGACCAGTCGAGCGTCACCAATCTGCTTGCGACCGCGGACAAGATTCTCAATCGCGCCAATGATGCGATCGGCGACATCCAGGGCTTCGTTCAGGATTCGCGCGGGCCGCTGACCGATACCGTCCGCAACGCCGACAAATTCTCCAAGGCGCTGGCCGACAATTCCGACAATATCGACAAGTTCCTGGCAAGCGTCGGCAAGCTCTCGGATACCTTCACCACCGTTTCAACCAAGGTCAATTCGACGCTGGACGCCATCGAGAAGCTGGTGCGCGCGGTCGACGCCAACAAGATCAACGATGTCGTCAACAATGCCGACAAGATCACCGCCAATGTGGCGGATGCGACCACCGACCTGAAGGCGACCGTCGCGAGCTTCAAGCAGACCGCCGATACCTACAATGCCTTTGGCATTAAGGCGCAGCAGACGCTCGACAAGGTCGACGCGATCGTCTCCCAGATCGATCCCAACAAGGTCAAGGGTTCGGTCGACGACATCGCCCAGGTGACGAAGGATGCGCGTACCGCAGTCGCTTCGATCCGCGACGTCGCCAATACGGTCGCGGCGCGGCAGCAGGATATCAACGACACGATCGCCAACGCTGCCGATATATCGAAGAAGCTGAATGCCGCTTCGAGCCGCGTCGACGGCATCCTCGCCAAGGTCGACCAGCTGCTAGGCTCCGATCAGACGCAGTCGCTGTTTGCCGAGGCCAAGGATACGCTCACATCCTTCAAGAACGTTGCGGACAATCTCAATGCCCGCATCGGACCGATTGCCGACAATATCCAGAAATTCTCCAACGGAGGGCTGCGTGATGTGCAGTCTCTGGTTAACGACATGCGCGGCACGGTTGACAATCTTAACAACACGATCACTAACTTCGACCGCAATCCGCAGCGCCTGATTTTCGGGGGCGATACGGTCAAGCAGTATGACGGCCGGGCTCGGCACTGATGCATCACGGTTACCTGGCTGTAGGGGATACACGGAATATGGTGGGTTGCGTTTCGGGTCGGCGTTTTCGAGTCTATCGAAAGACAGCCATCGTTCTACCATTGCTTGCGGCGCTTCTCAGCGGTTGCGGCACAGCCAGGAACGATACATACGACCTCTCCGCCTCGGTGAAGGCGAGCGGGCCGTCGGCCAAGAGCCGGCAGATCCTGATCCCGACGCCGACGGCGTTGCAGGCGCTTGACAGCAACCAGATCGTGGTCCGCGTCTCGCCTTCGGAAATCCAGTATCTCGGCAGGTCGCAGTGGAGCGACAAGCTGCCGCGCATGGTGCAATCGAAGCTCGTCGAAGCCTTCGAAAACAGCGGCAAGCTCGGTGGCGTCGGCGTCCCGGGGCAGGGCCTTGCGATCGACTATCAGATCGTCACCGACATCCGGACCTTCGAGGTCGACGCGGCAGGAGCGCATACGGCAACGGTCGAAATCTCCGTGAAGATCCTCAACGATCGCACCGGCACCATCAAGGCGCAGAACGTGTTTCGCAAGGTCGTGCCGGTCAGCGGCAACAGCAATGCGGATTTCGTCAAGGGATTGGATTTGGCCTTTGCCGGCGTAGCCGCCGATATCGTCGACTGGACGCTACACGCGCTCTGATGCGAGCTAGTTTTCCATCAACGCCTTGAGCGCCTGCAGATCTTTCAGCACATGGGCGGCGTCGGCTGCGAATTGGTCGTGCGTCATGTTTGGAAGACGCAGCAGCGTAAACATGACCTCGCAGCCATTGCCGTTCGGGACGACGCGCAGAGCGTTATGGACGCGCACGTCAGGTGCGATCGTCACGGTATGGTCGATCACGCCAAAATCATTGCGTGGTGCGAAACGGACGCGGACCGTGCCGAGAATGCCTTCGGCGATCCAGTCCTCGCCGTCCGGTTTCAAGCCGGACGCGAGCCCCGAAGCCCATTGCTGCATATTTTCCGGCTGGCTCGCAAAGTCATAGACCTGCTTCCAGTCTCGGTCGATGGAGGTATGTACGATCTTCGCGGCCATGGTCGGCATTGACATTTCCTCCTCCGGATCAATCTTTTCACATGCTCGCCGGGCATGTGTCAGCGCCTTTCCGTGCGGGAAAGGCGGCTTCGTGAAATATCCTGCAGCATTCTTGCACGGTCCTGCAATCAGGACGATTCGACACCTTCAAAGGCTTGCCGTTTCGTTCTTGGAGTGCAACAACAGCGCTCCAACTTTTGCTCCGAAGCTCGGTGGCGAGTTTCGGAGCGCTGGTCATTTCAAAGTCTTATTGCGTTTTCCACACGTCCGGGGGACGTGTCGCGCAATAAACCGCTCAATGGAGGATTGTCGTGGAAAAGGCAGAAATCGGACTGATCGGTCTCGCTGTCATGGGATCGAATCTGGCGCTCAACATTGCTGAAAAAGGCAACAAGATCGCAGTATTCAACCGTACGCCTCAGGTAACGGATGAGTTTTACGCGAATGCCGGCGCGCTGAAGGACAAGATCATTCCCTGCAAGACGATCGAGGAGTTCGTCGATGCAATTCGCCCGCCGCGGCCGATCATCATCATGATCAAGGCCGGCGAGCCTGTCGACCAGCAGATGGCGGCGCTGCAGCCGCATCTCGACAAGGGCGATATCATGATCGATGCCGGCAACGCCAACTTCCGCGACACCATCGCCCGCTTCGACCGCCTCAAGGATACCGGC
>JAGWJK010000260.1 GCA_028865845.1 Rhizobiaceae bacterium | reverse complement strand
AGGTCGACGACGCCCTTGAACTCGTTTTCAGCACCGATCGGCAGCTGCATGACAACAGCCGTGGCACCGAGACGGGTCTTGATCATCTCGACCGAGCGATAGAAATCAGCGCCGGTCTTGTCCATCTTGTTGCAGAAGATCATGCGCGGAACATGATACTTCTCAGCCTGGCGCCAGACGGTCTCCGTCTGCGGCTCAACACCAGCGTTGGCATCGAGCAGCGCGATTGCGCCGTCGAGAACGCGCAGCGAACGCTCGACTTCGATGGTGAAGTCGACGTGGCCGGGGGTGTCGATAATGTTGAAGCGGCGCATCTTGCCGTCACGGCCCTTCCAGAAGGTCGTGGTGGCAGCGGAGGTGATCGTGATGCCACGCTCCTGCTCCTGCTCCATCCAGTCCATCGTGGCTGCGCCGTCGTGGACTTCGCCGATCTTGTGCGACTTGCCGGTGTAGTAAAGAATACGCTCGGTGGTCGTGGTCTTGCCGGCGTCGATGTGCGCCATGATACCGAAATTGCGGTAGTCTTCGATTTTATATTCGCGAGCCATTACGGGACTGCCTTTCGAAACCGTTCAGGATTACCAGCGATAATGCGAGAACGCACGGTTGGCGTCAGCCATCTTGTGCGTGTCTTCGCGCTTCTTGACGGCAGAGCCGCGGTTGTTGGAGGCATCGAGAAGTTCGCCGCAGAGACGATCGACCATGGTGGTCTCGTTGCGCTTGCGGGCAGCAGTGATCAGCCAGCGAATGGCAAGAGCCTGACGGCGCTCCGGACGAACGTCGACCGGGACCTGATACGTAGCACCGCCAACGCGGCGCGAGCGGACTTCAACGTGCGGAGCGATGTTATCCAAAGCCTGGTGGAACACGCCGAGCGGCTCCTGCTTTGACTTGCCCTGCACGGCGTCGAACGCGCCATATACGATGTTTTCAGCTACGGACTTCTTGCCATCCAGCATGATGGCATTCATGAACTTCGTGACAACCAGATCGCCGAACTTCGGGTCCGGATTGATCTCGCGCTTTTCTGCTTTATGACGTCGGGACATACTTCTCGTCTCTCAACTGTTGGCGGCGCTTTACAACGCGGAGAACCTCGCGCAGCACCGGATTATCTCAAACCGAATTACTTCGGACGCTTCGCACCGTACTTCGAACGGCGCTGCTTGCGGTTCTTGACACCCTGGGTATCGAGAACGCCGCGGATGATATGGTAACGGACACCCGGAAGGTCCTTCACGCGGCCGCCACGGATCATGACGACGGAGTGTTCCTGAAGGTTGTGACCTTCACCCGGGATGTAACCAATGACTTCGAAGCCGTTGGTCAGGCGGATCTTTGCGACCTTACGCAGAGCCGAGTTCGGCTTCTTCGGCGTGGTCGTGTAAACGCGGGTGCAAACGCCGCGCTTCTGCGGGTTCTCCTGGAGAGCGGGAACCTTATTACGCTTTACCTGTGCCTGGCGTGGCTTGCGGATCAGCTGGTTTACGGTAGGCATTCAACCATCCCTTGTGAATCTATCTAGACACCCTTGCGGGCTTACCTCTTGCCGTCTCCGGCACCGTCGCACATTCGTTCCAATGCGCAAAACGTGGCCCAATCCGCTCTCGCAGATGGACCACAGAAAGCAGAGGACGCGACAAAACGCGTCTTGCGTACAGCATTCGAGTCTTCAACGTGCGTTTAGAACCTTGTCTGAGGTGAACTCCAGAGCGCGTCGCTCCGAATGGCCATGCCTCACATGGGTCCTGATGGCGGCGGTACTACTGGTTTCCCACCCGTTCGTCAAGGCCGGTTAAGAAATTATCTTTGTCACAAAGCCCCGGAAGGCCCGGAAAACCAGCCGTTTGCCGCATTCGCGAAGGAAATCCCGTCTCCTGGACAAGATAGAGTTGGGTATTTCGTTAAAATCCCTATAAGGAATCACCGAGACACATTCAACCGACGGCAGCGGCAACTCAAGGAATCGCCCGGCCGAATCGACACTACCTAAGGACGCCCCATGATCACAGAGCCAGACAACGACAACAATTTTGACGGGCCAATGGTCTTCATCATCATCGGCAAGGGATATGAGACCGATGGCAGCGAAGGCATCGACCTGCATGTGATGCTGAAGGCGCCCGATGACGATACCGCAGTGCGCGAGGCGCTGAACGCTCTTGCCGAGGAAGGCTTCATCGAGGCCGATCTCGACCAGATCGGCATGCTGACCGAAGTGCCGGAAGAAGAGCCGCATGCCTCGGCCTATCAGGGCGCGCTCGAAGGCGAAGTGGCGATCATCCGCTTCCGCTGAGCGATTTGCGGGCGACGCCGCGGCGACCGCCCTCACCTCTCTTTATATATGCACGTAAAAAGAAACCGCCCGGATCGCTCCGGGCGGTTTTTGATTTCAGACGATGTCCAGCCGCTTATTCGGCGGCCGGAGCGTTCTCGCCAGCCATATCCTGCAGCATCGGCGTGGCAACCGAAGCACCCGTGCCCTTGCGACGCTCTTCCAGGATCAGCTCGTCGCGAGCCGTCGCGATGCGGCGGATCTGCGTCATGGTACCACCGGTACCGGCCGGGATGAGACGGCCGACGATGACGTTTTCCTTCAGGCCCTGCAGGCCGTCGGTCTTGCCGGCGATCGCAGCTTCCGTCAGCACCTTCGTCGTTTCCTGGAAGGACGCGGCGGAGATAAAGGACGGGGTCTGCAGCGACGCCTTGGTGATGCCGAGCAGAACCGGATCGCCATAAGCGGGCTTCTTGCCGACTTCGATCAGGGCATCGTTGGCGTCATCCAGTTCGATACGGTCGACGTTATCGCCGACGATGTACTGGCTGTCGCCCGCATCGGTGATTTCCACCTTCTGCAGCATCTGACGGACAATCACTTCGATGTGCTTGTCGTTGATGACAACGCCCTGCAAGCGGTAGACTTCCTGGATTTCGTTGACGAGGTAGGAAGCCAGAGCCTCCACGCCCTTGATCGCCAGGATGTCGTGCGGAGCCGGGTTACCGTCGAGGATGTAGTCACCCTTTTCGATATAGTCGCCTTCCTGAAGGTGGAAGGGCTTGCCCTTCGGGATCAGGTATTCGACAGGCTCGACACCGTCTTCCGCCGGCTCGATGATGACGCGACGCTTGTTCTTGTAGTCGCGGCCGAGGCGGATCGTACCATCGATCTCAGCGATGATGGCGTGGTCCTTCGGACGACGGGCTTCGAACAGTTCGGCAACACGCGGCAGACCACCGGTGATGTCCTTGGTCTTGGCGCTTTCGAGCGGCGAACGGGCAAGAACGTCACCCTGCGACACCTTCGTGCCCGGCTCGACCGACAGGATCGCATCGACCGAGAGCAGGAAGCGGGCTTCGCCACCACGCGACAGCTTGGCAACTGCGCCGCTGGCGTCCTTGATGACGATCGCCGGCTTCAGATCGGAGCCGCGCGGCGTCGAACGCCAGTCGATGACCTGACGCTTGGTGATACCCGTCGACTCGTCGGTCGCTTCGAGAACCGAGAGACCGTCGACGACGTCTTCGAAGTGAACCGTACCGCCCACTTCCGTCATCATCGGACGGGTGTAGGGGTCCCACTCTGCGAGACGCTGACCGCGCTTCACCTTGTCGCCATCGTCGACATAGATCTTCGAACCGTAGGCAACGCGCTGCGAGGAGCGCTCGACGCCGCGTTCGTCCAGGATCTGGACGGCCATGTTGCGGCCCATGGCAACCAGGTTGCCATCGGAGTTGCGCAGCATGTTGCGGTTCTTGATCTGTACCGTGCCTTCATACGAAGCTTCCAGGAACGACTGGTCGACCACGGTCGCCGTGCCGCCCAAGTGGAAGGTACGCATGGTCAGCTGCGTGCCCGGCTCACCGATCGACTGCGCGGCGATGACGCCGACAGCTTCACCGATGTTGACCGGCGTACCGCGAGCAAGGTCGCGGCCGTAGCAGACCGAGCAGACGCCCGTCTGGATTTCGCAGGTCAGGGCCGAACGGATACGGATCGACTGGATACCAGCCTTTTCGATCTCGATGACATCTGGCTCGAGGATCATCTTGCCGGCATCGACGATGCGCTCACCCGTGACCGGATGATCGATGTCGTCGAGCGCCGTACGACCGAGGATGCGGGCGCCGAGCGAAGCAACGACCTGACCGGCATCGACGATGGCGGTCATGGTGAGGCCCGTTTCCGTGCCGCAATCGACGTGCGTGACGATGCAATCCTGCGCGACGTCGACGAGACGGCGGGTCAGGTAGCCCGAGTTCGCGGTCTTCAAGGCGGTGTCTGCCAGACCCTTACGGGCACCGTGCGTCGAGTTGAAGTACTCGTTAACGGTCAGGCCTTCCTTGAAGTTCGAGATGATCGGCGTCTCGATGATTTCGCCCGACGGCTTGGCCATGAGGCCGCGCATGCCGCCCAGCTGACGCATCTGGTTCGGAGAACCACGAGCACCAGAGTGGCTCATCATGTAGATCGAGTTCATCGGCTTCTGGCGACCGGTCTTGTCGTCGAATTCGACGGCCTTAATGCGGGCCATCATTTCTTCGGCAACCTTTTCCGTAGCCTTGCCCCACGCGTCGACAACCTTGTTGTACTTTTCGCCCTGGGTGATCAGGCCGTCATTGTACTGCTGCTCGTATTCCTTCACCAGCGCTTCGGTGTCGCCGACGATCTTGGCCTTGGTGGCCGGGATGACCATGTCGTCCTTGCCGAACGAAATGCCGGCGCGGCAGGCATGAGCAAAGCCGAGCTGCATGATGCGGTCGCAGAAAATGACCGTGTCCTTCTGGCCGCAGTGACGGTAGACCGTGTCGATCATCTTGGAGATGTTCTTCTTGGTCATTTCCTGGTTGCAGATGTCGAAGGTCACCTTGCCATGCTTCGGCAGGAGTTCACCGATGAGCAGACGGCCAGGCGTGGTCTCGTAGATCTTCGAATACGGCTTGCCGTCTTCGTCGACCGACTTGAAGCGGCCACGGATCTTTGAGTGCAGCGTCACGACCTTGTTTTCAAGCGCGTGATGCAGCTCGCCGAGGTCGGAGAAGGCCATGCCTTCGCCCGGCTCGTTCTGGTTCAGGATCGACAGATAGTAGAGGCCGAGAACCATGTCCTGCGACGGAACGATGATCGGCGCACCGTTTGCCGGATGCAAGATGTTGTTGGTCGACATCATCAGCACGCGGGCTTCAAGCTGGGCTTCAAGCGACAGCGGCACGTGAACGGCCATCTGGTCGCCATCGAAGTCGGCGTTGAAGGCCGTGCAGACGAGCGGGTGCAGCTGGATGGCCTTGCCTTCGACCAGCATCGGTTCGAAGGCCTGGATACCCAGGCGGTGCAGCGTCGGCGCACGGTTGAGCAGAACCGGATGTTCGCGGATGACCTCGTCGAGGATATCCCAAACTTCAGGCTTTTCCTTTTCAACCAGCTTCTTGGCCTGCTTGACGGTCGAGGAATAACCCTTGGCGTCGAGGCGGGCGTAGATGAACGGCTTGAACAGCTCGAGCGCCATCTTCTTCGGCAGGCCGCACTGGTGCAGCTTCAGCTCCGGACCGGTCACGATGACCGAGCGGCCGGAATAGTCGACGCGCTTGCCGAGCAGGTTCTGACGGAAGCGGCCCTGCTTGCCCTTGAGCATGTCGGACAGCGACTTCAGCGGGCGCTTGTTGGCGCCGGTGATGACGCGGCCGCGGCGGCCGTTGTCGAACAGCGCATCCACCGCTTCCTGCAGCATGCGCTTTTCGTTGCGCACGATGATGTCCGGCGCCTTCAGCTCCATCAGCCGCTTGAGGCGGTTGTTACGGTTGATGACGCGACGGTAGAGATCATTGAGGTCGGACGTCGCGAAGCGACCGCCATCGAGCGGCACCAGCGGGCGCAGTTCCGGCGGGATCACCGGCACGACTGTGAGGATCATCCACTCCGGGCGGTTGCCGGAATCGATGAAGGCTTCCACCACCTTGAGGCGCTTGACCAGCTTCTTGGGCTTCTCGCCGCCGTTGCAGCCGGCGATCTCCACGCGCAGGTCGTCGCGCAGCTTCAAAAGATCGATCGCCTGGAGCAGCGTGCGAATGGCTTCCGCGCCGATCATGGCGGTGAAGCTGTCGTCGCTGTACTCGTCCTGCGCGCGGTAATACTCATCCTCGGTCAGGAGCTGGCGCTCCTTGAGCGGGGTGAGGCCAGGCTCGATCACCACATAATTCTCGAAATAGAGAACGCGCTCGAGGTCCTTCAGCGTCATGTCCAGCATCAGGCCGATGCGCGACGGCAGCGACTTCAGGAACCAAATATGGGCCACCGGGCTGGCCAGCTCGATGTGGCCCATGCGGTCGCGGCGCACCTTCTGCACCGTCACCTCGACGCCGCACTTCTCGCAGACGATGCCCTTGTACTTCATGCGCTT
>JAGWJK010000259.1 GCA_028865845.1 Rhizobiaceae bacterium | reverse complement strand
CCACATCGGACGCGACACGGCAGGCGCGCTGTCGATCGGTGAGCCGCGAAAGCCGGGTCTGAGCTTGCGGGCCGTGCCGGACGAAAGCGCGCTTGAGCGGATATTGGACGAATTGCCAGCAAAGCCGTTTCTTGTCGGCGAGCGCGGCGTCTCGATGTCGCTCGCCGGCATCCAGGAAAAACTGCCGGTTTTTGTTGACGACGACGGTCGAATATCCATTCCGCTGGATGGGGCGCCTTCGACGCATATCATCAAGCCGGATGCTGCTCGTTTGTCCGGAAGCGTGGAAAACGAAGCATATTGCCTGGCCCTCGCGAGGGTCTGCGGGCTCGATGCCGCCGAGGCGACGGCGGGTCGTGCGGGGAAGCGGCGCTATCTGCTCGTCAGGAGATACGATCGCTTCACGGATGGCCAAGGGCAGGTGCGACGGCTGCACCAGGAGGATCTGTGCCAACTCACCGGACATTTCCCGGCGCAGAAATATGAGCAATCGACGATCGGTGCGGGCGTCTCGCTGAAACGGATGTTCGCCGCGATCAACGACTTCGTCTCGCCGGGCGAAAGATTGAAGCTGCTGGATGCCGTGATCTTCAATGTCCTGATCTGCAACTCGGATTCGCACGCGAAAAATTATTCGGTTGTCATTGGGGCCGGTGGGTCGGCCAAGTTCGCACCGCTTTACGATCTGATGTGCGCCGGCATTTACGATAACGTCGACCAGAACCTGCCACAGGCGATCTCAGGCAAATACCGGGCGGCGGAATTGCACCGGAATGACTGGAAAACCCTGTCGCTGGAGGTCGGATTGAGCGCTGCAGCAACGCTTCGGCGCGTCGATCAACTCGCAGAAGCCGTCGAACACCATGCGCCGAACATGGCTGGCGATATTGCTCGGAGCGTGGGGGATGCGTCGCGCACGCTGGAGCGCGTCACGCACGAAATCATCAAGCGTTGCAGGCGAATTCGCCGACAGTTGCAGTAAGCATTCGGCGACGGAAGAATATTACTCCCGCCGCCGAGCCTTGTCTTAGCGGCCGCCTTCGATCTTGCGGTGGCGCTGGTTGGTGCCGCCCCTGCCATAGGGGTAATCATGCGGCTGAGGCGCGCTGATCTCGTTCAGCCTCTCCATTTCCGCGTCGGAGAGCACCAGTTCCGCTGCACCGAGATTGTCGGCGAGCTGTTCCGGCGTACGCGCACCCAGGATGACGGAGGTGACAGATGGACGAGCGGCGGTCCAGGCGAGAGCCACTTGCGCCATGCTGACGTGATGCGCCTTGGCGATCTCTTCGACGGCACTGATGATCGCCCAGGTCCGTTCTTGAGCGTTGCGGGCGGCATAGGATTCACTGCCGCGATTTGGGTTTTCGCCAAGGCGGGTCGCGCCTGTTGGCATCGAGTCCCGCTTGTATTTGCCGGTCAACCAGCCGCCACCGAGCGGCGACCAGGGCAGCAGGCCCATGCCGGCATCCTGGCAGGCGGCGACGATTTCGAGTTCGATGTCGCGGACCAGGAGATTGTATTGCGGCTGCAGCGTGACCGGACGCGTGTAGCCCCGTGCCTTGGCGATTTCGACGGCCTTGGCGATGTGCCAACCGACATAGTTGGAAAAGCCATAGTAGCCGATCTTGCCGGCAGAGACGGCGTCATCGAGAAAGCGCAGGGTTTCTTCGATGGGCGTCAAGGCATCCCAGGCGTGCATCTGGTAGAGATCGATATGCTCGACGCCAAGGCGCTTCAGCGAGGCATCGAGCGCCTGATTGAGGTGCCGGCGCGAAAGGCCGATATCGTTCGGGCCGTTACCCATCGGGAAGCGGCCCTTGGTGGCGATGACAGCCTGCTGCGATTCCGTCGGCCGGGCCTTCAGCCAGCGACCGATGATTTCTTCGGACTTGCCGGCGCTGTAGACGTCGGCGGTATCGATAAAATTGCCACCCCAGGCGAAGTAGTCGTCGAGCAGCCTGTGGGACGCTGCTTCATCAGCTTCCGCACCGAAGGTCATGGTGCCAAGGCAATAGGCGGTGACGACAGCCCCGCTGGGGCCAAGCTTGCGATAGTCCATTCCTGCCTCCTCTGATGGAGCCCCGATACCCGGTCCGCAAATAGCCTGCGGAGCCGAGGCTCCGTGATCGATAGCGATGTCGTGGTTGAGGCGGTCTCCAGCCGCCGAATGATGTTCGGCGCTCCGCGCGTGAGCACGGTGGCCGCGCCGAGACCATAGCCAATGATGCCGCTCCGACCAAGTAGGTTTGGAAAATAACCGTGGTCGTTTTTGTCGCGGCGAGATCAGTCGAAAATGTCAGGCCGTTGTTTGCGCAGCGAATCGATGGTGCGGAACACCTGCTGCAGATGCTTGGTCATGTGCTTCCTGGCCGCCGCGGCACTGCCGGACGCGATTGCTTCCACGATGGCGAGGTGCTGTTCGTAGAGCTCGCCCAGATGGCCCGGTTCCGGCAGGCTCATGATACGAACGCGGTCGAGCTGGCCCTTAACGTTCTGTATCACCTTCCAAGCGCGGGCGAGGCTGACGGATGCCGAGAGGATGAAATGAAAATTCTCGTCCTCGACCATGAAGCCCTCAGGATCGCCGGCGTCGGCTGCCCGCTTCTGACGCGCCAGGCTCTCACGCAGGCGGGCGACGACTTCGGGATCGGAACGCTCGGCAACACGGGCAACGACGGAAACCTCCAGCGCCTCGCGGATGAATTGGGCTTCCAGCACTTCGGAAACACGGATCGGGGCGACGAATGTCCCGCGCTGTGGGAAGATATCCACCAGGCCATCATCGGCAAGCTTTATCAGCGCCTCGCGCACCGGCGTGCGGCTGACGCCGAGCATGAGCGCCAGTTCCTTTTCGCTCAGCGCCTGCTTGGGCATGAGGCGAAGATGCAGGATCGACTGGCGGATATTGCCGTAGACCTGCGGCGCCATCGGCAGCTTCGGGTCGATGGCAGGTGGCGATGTCGACGGCCTGGATGTCGGACCCACGTTATTCTCCGGTTCGAAATGCTCTGTTTTTACCGCACTGACTTGACTATATGTTGCCTGCCTGAATTGACATACTACCATGGTAGTGTATTTGAATCGAGCATGATTGTTGCCGAATTTCGCGGCTGCGTTTTGAGACGGAAAAATCGATATGAGACATACGTGGAGATGGTTCGGGCCGATCGACAAGGTCACTGTCACCGATGCGCTTCAGGCTGGCGCGGAAGGTATCGTCAGTTCTCTTCACCATATCCCGACCGGCGTTGCCTGGCCGCGCGAGGAAATTCGCAAACGGCAGGACGAGATCCGTCAGGGCGGTCTGGAGTGGGAACTTGTCGAAAGCATTCCGGTCTCCGAAAGCATCAAGACCATGTCGGGGGATTGGAAAGAGCATGTGAAGGCGTGGGCGGAAACGCTGCGCCGTTTGGGCGACGCCGGCATCTCGACCGTCTGCTACAATTTCATGCCCGTTCTCGATTGGACCCGCACCGATCTGCGCTGGAAGACGCCGAGCGGCGCGAAGACGATGCGCTTCGATCTCGTCGATTTCATCGCCTTCGACCTGCACATTCTCCAGCGGCCGGATGCAAAAGCTGATTATTCCGATGAGCTGGTGGAGGCTGCCGCCCGGCGTTTTGCAGAGATGCCGGAAGAGCAGCGTCTCGTTCTGTCGCGAAGCGTCGGCGCCGGACTTCCGGGGCAGGTCGACGGCTACACCTTGTCGGAGCTACGCACGGAACTCCAGCGCTACAGCGCTATCGACGCCGATCGTCTTCGCAACCATCTCATCGATTTCCTGTCGGAGGTGGTGCCGGTCGCAGAAGAGCTTGGCATGCGGCTCTGCGCGCATGGCGACGATCCGCCATGGCCGCTCCTCGGCCTGCCGCGGATCCTCTCGACGGAAGCGGATTATACCCATGTCCTGAAGGCGGTCGACAGCCCGGCAAACGGCGTCACCTTCTGCACGGGGTCGCTCGGTGCGCGCAGCGACAACGACCTGCCGGCGATGATTTCGCGGTTGGCCTCCCGCATTCATTTTCTTCATTTGCGCAATGTTCGGCGGGAAGCCGCCATTCAGCCGTCTTCCTTCTTCGAAGACGAGCATCTGCAGGGCAATACCGACATGGTCGCGGTGATCGCCGCCATCCTGTCGGAGGAAAAGCGGCGCAAGGCGGAAGGCCGTTTGGATCACACGATCTTCATGCGGCCCGATCATGGTCAGGAAATTCTCGACGATCTGGCGCGCGGTGCGCAGCCGGGCTACCCTGCCATCGGTCGGCTGAAAGGTCTTGCGGAATTGCGGGGCATCGAGCGGGCCTTGTCGCACCCGCAATATGGATTGAATAGCTGATGGAACGCTTGTCTGCCCGCACGCACCTGCAAGATTCGATTAAAAGCCCTTCTTATGACCGGGCTGCGCTGAAGCCGGGGATCGTTCATATCGGCCTTGGCGCCTTTCATCGTGCGCATCAGGCGGTTTATACCGATACGGCGCTCGCTCACGCATTCGCAAGCTGGGGCATTGTCGGCGTCAGTCTGCGGTCGGTCGAAATCGCCCGTGATATGCAGGCCCAGGATTGCCTTTACAGCGTCGTTGCTCGCGATCGTTCCGGCGACAGTGTCCGGATCATCGGCTCCATCGTCGAAGCGCTGGCGGCGAGCGAAGACGGGGATACGGTGCTTGCCCGGCTTGTCGATCCGGCAATCCAGGTGGTGACGATCACCGTCAGCGAAAAAGCCTATGGTCTCGATCCGGTCAGCGGCGGTCTCGATCGCACGCATCCGGCAATCGCCAATGATCTGAAAACGCCGACACAGCCGATCGGTGTCATCGGCTATCTGACGGAAGGCCTCGCCCGTCGCAAGGAAGCGGGCTTGCCGCCGTTCACAGTATTGTGCTGCGACAACCTGCCAAGCAATGGCCGCATCGTTCGGCGTCTCGTCATCGAGATGGCCAATGAGCGCGATCCTGACCTTGCAACCTGGATCGCGGACAGAGGCGCCTTTCCGTGCAGCATGGTGGACCGCATCGTGCCGGCGGCTACGGCGGAAACGCGCGCGCGCGCCGAAAAACTGCTCGCGGTCGAAGACAGACTTTCGATCGAGGCGGAGACCTTTTCGCAATGGGTCATCGAGGATGACTTCGTTTCCGAGCGGCCAGCCTGGGAGGCTGGCGGCGCCTTGTTCGTCGATAATGTCGAGCCCTACGAGAAGATGAAGCTGCGGCTGCTCAACGGCTCGCATTCGCTGATCGCCTATCTCGGACAATTGCAGAAGCTTGAATTCGTCCGCGATGTCATGGGCGTCGCCGACAATGTCGCGTTGGTCCGGCGCCACATGCAGGCGGCGGTCCGCACTCTGGATCCGGTGCCGGGCATCGATCTCTCGCACTATATGGACCAGCTGGTGGATCGGTTCGCCAATCCCGCCATTGCCCATCGCACGCTGCAGATCGCCATGGACGGTTCGCAGAAATTGCCTCAGCGCCTGTTCCAGCCCGCGGTCGATGCGCTTGCGCTCGGGAGCGACGGTGCAGAGTTTGCCTTTGCCGCAGCTGCCTGGATTTCCTATCTCAAGCAGGCCGAAACCGTCGACGACCCACGCGCTAGGGAATTGCTGGCTGCGGCTGCCGTCGAAGCGCCTGCTGACGATGAAACGGCACCGTTTTTTGCCGTGCCCGGACTTTTCCCAAAGGAGCTGCAGGTCAATAGAGCCTGGAGGGATCTGGTCAATTCATTCGTCAAATCGCTTCGAAAGAGCTGAGTGCCGCGTTATGGGTTGGTCTTTATGACCAACCGATTCGCCAACCTCGGAACGCTCTTTCCAATACATGGACGACACTCCAACGACCCGCATGCTCTCCTGGGCGCGCAATTCGACGATCTATCGTCTCCAGCGCCAGATGATGACCGAAAAGCAGTTGTTCGACGCCATCGCCCGGAAGGCAAAGCAGAAGTTCGAGGATATCAGCGCGGCGCAGATCAAGGCGCTGGCGGAGTTTGCGGTCAAGTTCGCCTATGATCAACAGGCTCTCAACGATGCCGCCTATGCCGAAATTAGCACCCGTTCCGCGGTTCGGGCCGGCAAGTCCAAGCGGGCCATCGCCTTCAAGCTTTCCGCAAAGGGAATAGATTCGAACACGGCCGCCCAGGCATTGGACAGCGCGAATGATCTCTATGCGGCGCTTATCTTTGCGCGAAAGCGAGCTTTCGGTCCGTTTCGTCGCGCGGAACTTGATGAAAAGCGGCAGGCAAAGGAGCTCTCGGCTTTCGCCCGCAACGGCTTCAGTTTCGAGATCGGCCGCAGGGTGTTCGATATGAGCCAGGACGATGCCGAGGAGCTTTTGTATTCCTCTGCGGTTTCGTAATGACGATAGCCCCAGGCCTACAGGTCGCCAAGCCGATACCGTTGGCG